>NZ_LZMO01000228.1:0-19789 GCF_001665715.1 Gordonia sp. 852002-10350_SCH5691597 | reverse complement strand
GCCATCGGGTGTGGGGCCCCCCCCGGCTGGGCGGGGGTAATCCTCCGGCGGAGCCGAGGACAATGAAAAGCGCCCCCGGCCACTTGGGTCCCGGGGCGCCTTCGTTGACTCAGTGAGTCAGATCATCGGTGAAACGAAATCACTTGATGATCTTGGTGACTCGACCCGCACCGACGGTGCGGCCACCCTCGCGGATGGCGAAGCGCAGGCCCTCGTCCATGGCGACAGGCTGGATGAGCTTGACGCTCATCTCGGTGTTGTCGCCCGGCATGACCATCTCGGTGCCCTCAGGGAGGGTAACGACGCCGGTCACGTCCGTGGTACGGAAGTAGAACTGCGGACGGTAGTTGTTGAAGAACGGGGTGTGACGCCCGCCCTCGTCCTTGGACAGGATGTACGCCTGGCCCTCGAACTCGGTGTGCGGGGTCGTGGTGCCCGGCTTCACGATGACCTGGCCACGCTCGACGTCCTCACGCTTGAGGCCGCGGAGCAGCAGACCGGCGTTGTCGCCTGCCTGAGCCGAATCGAGCAGCTTGTGGAACATCTCGATACCGGTGACCGTGGTCTTGGTCGACTTCTCGCGGATGCCGACGATCTCGACTTCCTCGTTCACCTTGACCTCGCCGCGCTCCACACGACCGGTGACCACGGTACCGCGGCCGGTGATCGTGAAGACGTCCTCGACGGGCATCAGGAACGGCTTTTCGGTCTCGCGAACCGGATCCGGAATCGACTCGTCGACAGCGTCCATCAGGTCCTCGACGGACTTGACCCACTCGGCGTCGCCCTCGAGAGCCTTGAGCGCCGACACCTTGACAACCGGAGCGTCCTCGTCGAAGTCCTGGGCGGCCAGCAGTTCGCGGACCTCCATCTCGACGAGCTCGATGATCTCTTCGTCGTCGACCATGTCGGCCTTGTTCAGGGCGACCAGGATGTAAGGCACACCGACCTGGCGGGCCAGCAGCACGTGCTCACGGGTCTGCGGCATCGGGCCGTCAGTGGCGGCGACCACGAGGATCGCGCCGTCCATCTGAGCGGCACCGGTGATCATGTTCTTGATGTAGTCGGCGTGACCCGGGGCATCGACGTGCGCGTAGTGACGCTTCTCGGTCTCGTACTCGACGTGGGAGATGTTGATCGTGATACCACGAGCCTTCTCCTCCGGAGCCTTGTCGATCTCGTCGAAGGCAGATGCCTTGTTGAGCTCCGGATACTTGTCGTGCAGGACCTTGGTGATAGCCGCGGTCAGGGTGGTCTTGCCGTGGTCGACGTGACCGATGGTGCCGATGTTCACGTGCGGCTTGGTCCGCTCGAACTTCGCCTTCGCCACTTGTTTGTCCTCCTGGACTGTGTTGCTCTACTGGGCGGATCCCAGCAGGGGTTTTCTTTTACGTTGTCCGCGTCGTACGAACACCCGTATTGCGTGCCGTACGACGCGTGCGCCGTTGGCGCGGTCAAAGCCGGAGACCGGCCGGCAAATTACTCGCCGGTGGCCTTGGCGATGATCTCCTTCGACACGTTCGCCGGAACTTCGGCGTACGAGTCGAACACCATGGAGTAGTTAGCTCGGCCCTGGGTCCGCGACCGGAGGTCGCCGATGTAGCCGAACATCTCCGACAGCGGCACCTGTGCCTTGACGACACGTGCACCACTGCGCTCCTCCATGGCCTGGATCTGGCCACGGCGGGAGTTGAGGTCGCCGATCACGTCGCCCATGTAATCCTCAGGAGTCGTGACCTCGACGGCCATGATCGGCTCCAGGATGACCGGGCTCGCCATCTTCGCAGCTTCTTTGAGGGCTTGCGAACCGGCGATCTTGAAGGCCATTTCCGACGAGTCGACGTCGTGGTACTGGCCGTCGAGCAGCGTAACCTTCAAGTTGACCAGCGGGTAGCCGGCGAGGACACCGTACTGCATGGCATCCTGCGCACCGGCATCGACCGACGGAATGTACTCGCGCGGGACGCGACCACCGGTGACGGCGTTCACGAACTCGTAGGTCGCACCATCCTCGGCGTCCACAAGGGGCTCGAGCTTGATGATGACCTTCGCGAACTGGCCCGAACCGCCGGTCTGCTTCTTGTGCGTGTACTCGTGCTTCTCGACGGCCTTGCGGATCGTCTCGCGGTAGGCCACCTGGGGCTTGCCCACGTTGGCCTCGACCTTGAACTCGCGCTTCATACGGTCGACGAGGATGTCGAGGTGGAGCTCACCCATACCGCCGATGACGGTCTGGCCGGTCTCGTCGTCGAGCTGCACGGAGAACGTCGGGTCCTCTTCGGCGAGCTTCTGGATCGCGGTACCGAGCTTTTCCTGGTCGGACTTGGTCTTCGGCTCGATTGAGACGTTGATGACCGGATCCGGGAAGCTCATCGACTCGAGGACGATGGGCGCGCTCGGGTCACACAAGGTGTCGCCGGTGGTGGTGTCCTTCAGGCCGATCATCGCGTAGATGTGGCCCGCGGTGGCGTCCTCGACCGGCATTTCCTTGTTGGCGTGCATCTGGAAAAGCTTGCCGATGCGCTCCTTCTTGCCCTTTGTCGCGTTGAGCACCTGGGTGCCCGCCGTGATGTGACCGGAGTACACACGGACGAACGTCAGCTTGCCGAAGAACGGATGCGCCGCGATCTTGAACGCGAGTGCAGAGAACGGCTCGTCTGCGCTGGGCTTACGAGAGAGGATCTCCTCTTCGTTGCCAACGGCGTGACCCTCGACGCTCGGCACGTCCAGCGGGGACGGCAGGTAGTCGATGATCGCATCGAGCATCGGCTGAACGCCCTTGTTCTTGAAGGCCGAACCGCAGATGACCGGGTAATACTCACGCGCGATCGTCAGCTTGCGGATGGCTCCCTTGATCTCCTCGACCGAGAGCTCTTCGCCACCGAAGTACTTCTCCAGCAAGGACTCGTCGCTCTCGGCGACGATCTCGAGCAGCTTCTCGCGATACTCGGCAGCCTGATCGACGAGGTCAGCAGGGATCTCCTCGATGGTCGGCTCTGCACCGATCTCGACGGTGCCGCGCCAGGTGATCGCCTTCTGCTCGATCAGGTCGACGACGCCGTCGAAGTTGTCCTCGGCGCCGATCGGAAGCTGCAGAACCAGCGGCTTCGCGCCGAGGCGCTCCTCGATGGTGCGCACGGTGAAGAAGAAGTCGGCACCGAGCTTGTCCATCTTGTTGACGAAGCAGATACGCGGGACGTCGTACTTCTCTGCCTGCCGCCAGACCTGCTCGGACTGCGGCTCAACGCCTTCCTTGCCGTCGAAAACGGCAACGGCACCGTCGAGCACGCGCAAGCTGCGCTCGACCTCGACCGTGAAGTCGACGTGGCCGGGGGTGTCGATGATGTTGATCTGGTTGCCGTTCCAGAAGCACGTCACGGCGGCGGAGGTGATGGTGATCCCCCGCTCCTTCTCCTGCTCCATCCAGTCGGTGGTCGAAGCACCGTCGTGGGTTTCACCGATCTTGTAGTTCACACCGGTGTAGAAGAGGATTCGCTCGGTCGCGGTGGTCTTGCCGGCATCGATGTGGGCCATGATGCCGATGTTGCGAACCTTTTTCAGGTCGCTGAGCACTTCCTGTGCCATTCCGTTCCCTTCGGGAAATCTTGGGACTAAAGGCTGTCTTGTTTCTAGCCGCGGCTGCGCAGCCCACCCTCGCAAGCTCGGGTGGACTGGCCGCTCTTCGCTCTGCTCCGAGCGGCCAGTGCCCGTGGGGCTTTACGTCACCAGCGGTAGTGCGCGAACGCCCGGTTGGCTTCTGCCATCTTGTGGGTGTCCTCGCGACGCTTGACCGAAGCGCCGAGGCCGTTGGAGGCGTCGAGCAGCTCGTTGGCCAGGCGCTCGACCATGGTCTTCTCACGACGCTGGCGGCTGAAGGTCACCAGCCAGCGCAGTGCGAGGGTGTTGGCGCGGTTCGGCTTGACCTCGACGGGCACCTGGTAGGTGGCACCGCCGACGCGGCGGCTCTTGACCTCGAGGGTCGGCTTGACGTTGTCGAGCGCGCGCTTGAGGGTGACGACCGGATCGGTGCCGGTCTTCTCACGAGCCTGCTCGAGGGCCTGGTAGACGATGCGCTCGGCAGTCGACTTCTTGCCGTCGAGGAGGATCTTGTTCACGAGCTGGGTGACCAGCGTCGAGCCGTAGACCGGGTCGTTGACGAGGGGGCGCTTGGGTGCGGGTCCTTTACGTGGCATCGCTTATCAGCTTCCCTTCTTGGCGCCGTAGCGGCTGCGAGCCTGCTTGCGGTCCTTGACACCCTGGGTGTCGAGCGAGCCGCGGATGATGCGGTAGCGAACACCGGGGAGGTCCTTCACACGACCGCCGCGCACAAGCACCATCGAGTGCTCCTGGAGGTTGTGGCCTTCACCCGGGATGTAAGCGGTGACCTCGACGGAGCTCGTCAGGCGCACGCGGGCAACCTTACGGAGCGCGGAGTTCGGCTTCTTCGGGGTGGTGGTGTAGACGCGGGTGCACACGCCGCGACGCTGCGGGCTTCCCTTGAGGGCCGCCGTCTTCTTCTTGGCGGTCTTGTCGTGGCGGCCCTTGCGGACCAGTTGGTTGATCGTTGGCACTTGTGAGTTTCATTCCTCTGTAGTCGTCGTGTCGTGGTTTGTGCTCCGGGCAAGCACTCAGAGCGGATGAATCCGATTCTGGTTGCTTCCACAACTCGCCCCACCGGCACTTCTGTGCTGGTCAGTACAGTTATCGCTACCCCGAGGTCGGGCGTGTCAAGCACCCGACAGCGGACTGGCTTGGCGTCGTCCGGCGCGCCTGGCTCGTGCCGAGGCCTTCTCTGAGAGAGAATGATCTCGATCCGATCGCCACCGGTGACCCGGCGAGGGCATGCGGACGTTGCCCGGGCAGCCGGGCACCGACGATCCACTCTACCGACCTGATTTCCACAGGTCAAAAAACGGATCCACAGCCCTACCTGCAGCTCTCAAGCAGCTGAACAGACGGTGGCGTGTACGGGTTTTCAACGAGAGTCGACGACATCTTGTTCCCTGCATCGTCGCTGGTAGGCCCCCGATACGCGCGGTTGCACCGACGATCAGTGCGCGAGGAGCACCTTCAGCAACACCACCACCGCGGCAAGTGCAGCCGTGCCGATGCCCGCGACGATCACCTTCACGCTGACCTCGTTTCCGCGCACACGCTCGACGACGATCGGCACGCTCGCGATACGCAGCACCACGACCGCTCCCGCGATCCCGTGCGCCCACGCCGTCGGCAACACGTCGGCCCAACCGAGCGCCAGTGCGATCGCGGGAAGAATCGCCGAAGAGATGATCGGCGTCGCATCGCGCAGCTCGTGACGCACGTGCGCCCGCGCGGCGTCGCCCGGCCGGTCGGGCCCAGAGGCCTGGATAGTCGGGGCTCGAGTGTCGGGTGCTTGAGAGCCGTCGGCGTGGGTGTCGTGACCGTGTGCCTCCGGGATGCTGCTGCCCGCGACCAGGTCGGCGAAAACGTGGGCGATGTAGGTCGTCAACCCGGTGCCGAGCACCAACCACACGGCCTCACCGTTCTCGACCGCGTGCGCCGACGCAGTGACCAGCGCAGCGAGCACCATGGTGTTGCCGTAGACATACGCCGACAGTCTCGACGCTGCACGGTCCGGCCGCAGTGGATCGCCCCGACGCCTCGTGAGAATCCCACGCCATTCGGCCCTGGGCGTCCTCCGTACCGACCGCTGCTCGCCCGCCATGCGTCGATGGTGTCACGACGTTCGGGAGTGCGGAGCACGTCACCGACGAGCATTGACGCCGGGCGGAGTGCGCGATGCGCTCCACCCGGCGTCGATGTGCCTGCGGTTCTCCCGTCTGCTTACGGGGCTGAACCTCTTACCTACGGGGTGTTGAACCAGTTCACCACAGACGGCCAGGCCTTGGGATTGGTGGTCTGGTAGCCGATGTAGGCACCGATGAATGCGCCGATCGCCGCACCTGGGAATCCGAAGACGATGAAACCGATCAGACCACCGATGAGTGTCGAGGCCGGAGTGAAGTCTTTCCACCCCTTCTGCAGTTCCTTCATCATCTGGTCGTAACGCTGTTGCTTGGTGTACCGCTTGGCGCGCGGAGTCGGCTTCTTCTGAGCCGCGTCGGTTGCTGCCGCGGCCAGCGATGCGCGGCGCGGGGCCGTCAACCCCGGGGTGAGCGTCGCGGTACTGCGATCGGCACTCAGCGCGTAGCCGACCGGGACCGTGACTCCGTCCAGTGTTCCGACGAGCGGGAAGCGATCGACGGCCTTGCCGTCGCGATTCACCAACGTCAGTTCGGTGTTCGCGGCGTTCGGAACGAATGTGCCGTCACGCAGCGTCGCGACGAGGCTCGCGCCGTCGGCAGTGAAGCCCCCTGTCAGAAAAGGAGCGGGCGTCGCGGCGGTGGCCGCCCCGTTGGTGAGCGGAGCGATCAGGACAACCGCGGTCAGAGCCGCGATCGTCAGCAGAACGCGATGCAGGTGTTTCATCGAACCCCCGAAATGTGGTGAATGGTGGATGCCCTGTGCAGCCGCCGACGGCAGGCGTCGGTATGGCTGAAAGACAGCAGAACCGTATCGGATGTATCCGACATTTCGTCGCCCGCGCGCCCGGGCGATCTCCGGCATCATCCGATCAGGCGACATCGTGCCTGTCGGCAGCCGGAATCGATCACTTCGCCTGCGGCAGGCGGGCGGTGGCACCCTTGCGAGCGGGGTTCGACGGCGGGGGCACCATCGGGCCGATGTCGCCGTCGGGAGCGGTGTCGAGGTCGACGACGACGGGCGCGTGGTCGCTGGGTTTGGTGCCCTTGCGCGCGGCGCGGTCGACCCACGCGGCCTTCGCCCGGGCGGCCACGTCGGCCCCGGCGAGGATCAGGTCGATCCGCATGCCGAGATCCTTGTGGAACATGCCGGCCCGGTAGTCCCAGTAGCTGAACACCCGCTCGTCGGGCCAGCGGTCGCGCACGACGTCGTGCAGACCGAGTCCCTCGATGTCCTCGAGCGCCGACCGCTCGGCGACCGTCACGTGCGTGTGGCCGGCGAAGGCGGCCGGGTCGTAGACGTCAGCGTTGGCGGGCGCGATGTTCATGTCGCCGCACAGCATCGTGTTCGCCGGAGCGTCGACGCCCGTCCCGGCCGCGACGACCTCGCGCAACCGCTCCAGCCACGACAGCTTGTAGTGGTAGTGATCCGAGTCGGGTTCGCGGCCGTTGGGTACGTACAGCGAGTAGATGCGCACTCCCCCGCACACCGCCGACACCGCGCGGGCCTCCGGCGCCGACGCGGGGTCGGGGAAGCCGGGCGCACCGTCGAAGTTGGCGACGACGTCGTCGAGTCCGACCTTCGACAGGATCGCGACCCCGTTCCACTGCCCCTGGCCCACATGCGCGAATTCGTAACCGCGCTCGGTGAATTCGGGGCCGAGGACGGTGTCGAACACGTCGTCGGAAAGCTTGGTCTCCTGCAGGCAGACCACGTCGGGTGAGCGTTCGTCGAGCCACGGCAGCAATCGTGGGATGCGTTGTTTGACTGAGTTCACGTTCCAGGTCGCCACGCGCATGCACACCACGCTAGTCAGGTCGTGGTGCCCGGACTCCGCCGACCTGGACCGACCTACGCCGACACCCGCCGATACCGCAGCACCGATCGCGCGTCGTCGGGTTGGCGCTCGCCGAGATCCTCACCACGGATGAAGCGACCCCAGATGGCGCGCAGTGCCCGCCCGGCCTCCTCGACCTGCGACCACGTCGCACCCTCGAGCAACTGCGCACCCGCCCACTGTTCCTCGACACCGAAGAGCAGTGGCAGATCGACGCAGTGCGCGGCTCCGAGCGCGTTTCCCGGTGCGTGCCAATGCAACCGATAGTCGACGACGCTGCCGCCCGCCGCCGCGTGCTTGCGTGCAAAGTCGGCGGTCGGGGCGGTGTAGACCTTGCGCGTGATCAGCGAGGTGGCGATGCGTCGAATCGGCCTGCCCAACACCGGGAAGTGCGACGCCGTCTCGGCGATCGGGACGCCAGGGACGAAGAACTCGATCTCGTCGCGGGTGCAACCGACCAGCAGGTCGATGTCGGGAGCCGACGCCGCCCACGCATCCTCGACGTCGGACTCCGCGGGTAGCGGGTCGTGTCCGTACTGGACACCGAAGGGCATCGCGCCCGTCAGGCCGTACCGCGGGCCGTCGACGATCATCTTCTGTTGTGTCGCGAGGATCTCCGACAGCGGTGTCTGTGCGTCGAATTCGTCTGTGCGGGAGAACATGTCCCTCGCCATGCCGCTTCTGTTCCACCGGATGCCGAAGGGTGCGCTCTGCAGGATCGCGCGGTGAAAGCGTCGTGTCGCACGGGGTACGGCCATCAGGTGTGCGACCGCATCCGCTCCCGCGGACTGGCCGACGCAGGTGACCCGATCGGGATCACCGCCGAACGCCGCGATGTTCTCGTGCACCCAGTCGAGCGCTGCGATGAGGTCGAGCAGCCCCAGGTTGGCCGGGCGCTCCTGCGAGCCGTCGCCGAGGAACCCGAGTACGCCGAGCCGGAAGGTCACGGCCACGATGATCACGTTCTGCTCGGCGACAAGCGGCGTTGGATCGTGGTGGGGTTCGTCGCCCGCACCGAGCACGTACGATCCGCCGTGCACCCACACCATCACGGGCAGCGGGGCGTCGAAGTCTCGACTGGGCCGCGTGATGGTCAACCGCTGGCAGTCCTCGTCGGCGACCATGCTCGTCGCCGGACCGCCGAGCATCATCGTCACGAGCGGACTCGACACCTGCGGGCACGCAGCCGCGGGGACGCCACTGCGGTGCGGAAGCGTCCGCGGCGCGACCGGCTCCGGCGCCGCAAACCGATTGGCACGGGCGTACGGGATGGCGCGCGCGCGAACAACCGGACCGTCAACGGTGCCAACGACCCGACCACAGGGCGGGTCGAAGGTTGCAATATCGGTGGACTCGACGTCTTTGGTGGATTCGACGTCTTTGGTGGATTCGACGTCGTCAGGTGCCGGAGTTGCCATTCCCCCACCGTAGTGAACAGTTCGGCCCCGAACGGGTCAGTGTGCGCATCCAGCACCCAGCCGGGCACGCAACCTTTCCTTCGCGGCGATTCTGTGCCATGTTGTGACCATCGACACATCGTTCGCCTCATCGGAGAGTGCGCCGCAACGCGCAGTGATCGCGCAGTCGTGGCGCCGCTCCGCGCTGTCCGGGGTACAACCCGACAGCCCGCTACCCGAACTCGTCGACGACGCGTCACGCTCGGATGTCCTTCTCGACGCCGCGCGCCCGGTCCTCGACGACGCCGCCGCACGGCTCGCAGACACGGGCACCTCACTGCTGCTCGTCGATCACGAGTGCCGGATGGTCTCCCGCGTCTGCCTCGGCACCACCGTTGATCGCGCACTCGACAGAGTCGGCGCGACACCCGGCGTCGACCTCGGCGAGGAGACCGTCGGGACCACGGCTCTTGGCACGCCCGCGGAGATACGTCGAGGGTTGGCAGTCAACGGGCGCGAGCACTACCTGGAGCAGTTCAAGTCGCTCAGCTGTTTCGGCGCGCCCATCATCCATCCGGCCACCCGTCGCCTCGCAGGAATCCTGTGCATGACGGAGATCGCCGACCGCATGAACCCCCTGTCAGTGCCCCTCGTGACCGGCATCGTCGGCGACATCGCCGACCGTCTCCTCGACCGTTCGCGCGCACAGCAGCGTCGGGTTCTCGACGCATTCCAGCGCGCGGCACCCCGTCGCGACGTCGCGGTCGCAGCGATCAGCGAAGACCTACAGCTCACCAATTCGCGTGCAGCAGAACTGCTCTCGCCGACAGACATTGTCGCATTGCGTGCAATCGCCGCCGACCCTGCCCTCCGGGAGACCACCCTGCAACTGGTCCTTGCGTCCGGAGTCGGCGTCGAGGTGCTCGCCACGCCTGTCGTGGGCGCCCGCGGGGCTGCCCTGTTCGGTCTGCGGCCCAGCACATCGCCCGCACGGACGATGGCCTGCACCGACATGCCGTCGACGCGGCAGGCCACCATCGCGATCACCGGAGAGCCCGGAACCGGACGCAGCACCAAGGCCCGCTCGATGGCCGGACCCGACGCCACGACCGTCGACGTCGCCGAGCTGTTGATCACCGGCGATCAGCCGGATATCGGCGCCCTGATCGGCGATTCACGACGCCGCTCACGCGCGCTGATCGTCGACGGCGTCGACCTGCTCGACGACAGGTCGCTCACCATCCTGGCGGCCGCGTGCCGCACGGCCGACACGGCAGCGCCGCTCGTCCTGGTCGCCGGACCGCCGGATCAGGCGCGAACCACCGTCGCAGCACTGACGGCCAGGTGCGCCGCGCGTCTCGACGTCCCCGCGCTGCGCAACCGCACCTCCGACCTCGCCGACATCATCGACGAGATGCTCGTCGACATCACTCCGGGCCCAGCATCTGGTTCACGCCCAGTACGTTCGGTCAGCGCGCCGACGCTCGAGGCCCTCGTCTGCCAGGAGTGGCCCGGGAATCTCGTCGAATTGTTCTCGGTGCTGCGACGCGCTGTGCGCTCGTGCGAGGCCCGTGGCGCGCGTGCGATCGAACCGGCCGATCTGCCTGCCGACCATCGCACGACGAGCCGGGCCGCCCACCTCTCCGGACGCGAACAGGCCGAGCGCGCAGCCATTCTCGAGGCACTCGACCGACACACCGGCAACAAGGTGCATGCCGCCCGTGACCTGGGCATCAGCCGCACCACCCTGTACGCGCGCATTCGCGCACTGGGGATCTGACGACCCCCTCTCGCGCTACGATGAACTCGAACTTATCGAGCGATAGTTAGGGTCCTCATGCCAGCGTCAACCGCGGGAGCGGATGCTGAGACGACGCCGTCCGGGTGGCGCCGCGTCGACCCTCCGAAGTTGTCGCCCATTCTCCAGGCAGCTCTCGAGGCGTTCTACGACAACGGATTTCACGGCACCTCCGTGCGGCAGATCGCCGCGAAGGTCGGTGTCACGGTCCCAGCCCTCTACTACCATCACAAGAGCAAAGAGGGCATCCTGCTGGCGCTTCTCGAGTACTCGACCGGCGACGTGCTCGCGCGCGCCCACGCCGCACGGGCTGCCGCAGCGGGAGACCCGGTCGCGGAGTTGGCGAACGTCATCGAATCAATCGTCTTGGTGATGACAAGTCGAGTTCGGTTGGCGGCAGTCGAAGGAGAGATCCGGTATGCGGGCACCGAGAACCGGTTGCGGTATCGAGTGTTTCGTAAAGGGATCGAAGACTTGGTCCTCGACATCGTGCAGACAGGGACGACCATAGGCGTCATGCACGTAAGCGATGTCGCCGAAACCACCAGAGCGGTCCTTGCCATGTGTCAGTCGATCCCGCGGTGGTTTCACGACGACGGGCCGCTGACTCCTCAGATGGTGGCAGA
The DNA here is from genome assembly GCF_001665715.1 of Gordonia sp. 852002-10350_SCH5691597. Taxonomy (NCBI): domain Bacteria; kingdom Bacillati; phylum Actinomycetota; class Actinomycetes; order Mycobacteriales; family Gordoniaceae; genus Gordonia; species Gordonia sp. 852002-10350_SCH5691597. Next base: position 8,389 of record NZ_LZMO01000228.1, on the reverse strand, counting down.
CAAGTACGTCGACATCGCGCTCCACACGGTGGGCAGCCTGCCGCGGGCCGAATCCGATTAGACCGATCAGCTCATCGATCTGCCGCCACTGGATGCGGGTTGAGCGCGGAACCGTGCTGAATCGGACACGTGCGCGGAAAGGTCCCCAGCTGATCGATCTGGTAGCCGTCCGGGTAGCTCCGAATATTCGGGAGCTCGCGTGCAAACTTCGGGGTGTTTCGCGCAGGCATCCGGCGCACAACCCGACCACGCAGCCGCAGCGCGGTACGTGACACCAGGCGCACAAGGCGATGCGGGTGGCGGTAGCCGAAAGCGTCCAGCAATGGATCGTCCATGAGCGACCACGCGAACTGCCTGATCAGGAAGCGCGGGGCGTAGCTGTTCGGCGGAAACGTGCACAACAGCTCCAGCGTGGAGTCGGCGACGGCACGTGCCCCACTGTCGAAGGCGAAGTTCAGGCGTTCATAGGTGTCCATGAATCGATCGAACGCATCGTACGTCACGGGAATCTCCTTGATACCCATGTATTTTCCGAGCGCGCGATAGTAGTTGGTCCATCCCTCGACCTCTGTTGCAGTCAGGGCACGCCAGCCGTACTGACCGATCCAGCGCATCGGTGTGACAACGAAAGTGGCCAGTACATAACGCATGTCGTCGTTCGAAATCGAGTACGAACCGTGCATCTGGTTCATCCGACGAATCGCGGACCGACCCTCCGCCGAGCCGAAGCCGTGCTCCAGGATTGCGTCGAGGATCAACCCCGTGTCGTCGTAGCGCTTCTGCACACGTTCGGTGAACTCTCCGGTGCGAAAGAGAAGACGGCCGATCGACGGCACCCCGTACGTGCGGAACAGGGCAAAGCTCAGCGCCTGGTTGATGTCCCACGGAAACTCCTGGGTGGTGAGAATCCTGGCGATCTCTTCATGGTCGGCAACCGGATCCAGCTGATCGGTTCGGGTGCGCAGAGCAAAGCGCTTCATCGCTGCCTCTCCATTGATCGACGAACTTACTTTTATCGAGGAACTTACTTTGATCGACGAACTCACTTGGAACTGTGACTGACACCACTAGCTTAGCGATCGCTAACTATCGCGTCTAGGCCACACCGCGCCGGACTCCCCTTCGCGAATCACCTCGCAGTCACTGTCGCGACGTGTGTACATCGCAGTGTTCAGATTCTGGACACTTCGTCCCGTCCGAGCAGTGGCAGAACTATAGACAGATCCGCATCTATGACGCAGATCACGATCTGCACGCTCGAGCAGGAGGACACATGACCGCTGTCGCACCCGAACTGGCAACCAAGGTTCGGGATTTCATCTCGACCGATCGACCGATGCTGATCGGTGGTGAGTGGGTCACCGCCGCGTCCGGTGAGACCTTCGAGACCATCGATCCTGCCAACGGACGCACGCTGACATCGGTCGTCCGCGGCGACGCCACCGACATCGACCGCGCTGTCCGCGCCGCGCGCAAGGCATTCGACGACGGCCCGTGGTCGCGCATGAAGCCCAACGAGCGTGAGCGTCTGCTCTGGCGCGTCGGCGACATCCTCAACGAGCGCGCCGAAGACTTCGGCCAGCTCGAAGCTCTCGACAACGGCAAGGCCGCCACCATCGCGACCGCCGTCGACACCGCGTGGTCGGCTGACATCTTCCGCTACAACGCCGGTCTGGCCACCAAGATCACCGGCAGCACCGTCGACGTCTCGATGCCGTTCGTCCCGGGTGGCGAGTTCCACGCCTACACGCTGCGCGAGCCCGTCGGCGTCTGCGGGTTGATCGTCCCGTGGAACTTCCCGCTCCTGATGGCCTCATTCAAGCTGGCCCCGGCACTCGCGGCGGGCAACACCGTGATCCTCAAGCCGGCCGAGCAGACCCCGCTGACAGCTCTGCTGCTCGGCGAAGTGTTCACCGAAGCGGGCTTCCCGCCCGGCGTCGTCAACATCGTCACCGGCTTCGGCGACGCAGGCGCCGCACTCGCCGCACACGACGACGTCGACAAGATCGCTTTCACCGGCTCCACCGAGGTGGGCAAGAAGATCGTCGAGGCGTCGAAGGGCAACCTCAAGAAGGTCTCGCTCGAGCTCGGCGGCAAGAGCCCCAACATCGTCTTCGCCGACGCCGACTTCGAGCAGGCGGTCGCGGGTTCGGTTGCGGCATGGATGTTCAACCACGGCCAGTGCTGCGTCGCCGGAACACGGCTGTTCGTCGAACGACCCATCTTCGACGACTTCACCGCGGCTGTCGCAGAAGCGGCGTCGAAGGCCAAGATCGGGCCCGGCCTCGATCCGACAACCGAACTCGGACCGCTTGTCAGCCAGGAGCAATTCGACCGCGTCTCGGGCTACCTCGCGGCGGGCCTCGCCGACGGCGCTCGCGCACTCACCGGCGGAAAGCGTTGGGGCGACGAAGGTTTCTTCATCGAGCCGACTGTGTTCGTCGACGTCGAGCCCGATTTCTCCATCGTCCGCGAGGAGATCTTCGGCCCCGTCGTCGCGGCCATGCCATTCGACGCCGAGGCGGGAGTCGCTGCGGCAGCCAATGATTCGATCTACGGGCTGGCCGCGGGCATCTGGACGACCGACCTGTCAAAGGCGCACAAGACCGCTCGCCAGCTCAAAGCGGGTTCGGTGTGGGTCAACCAGTACAACGGCTTCGACACCGCAATGCCGTTCGGGGGCTACAAGCAGTCGGGTTGGGGTCGCGAACTCGGCTCGTCGGCCATCGATCTCTACACCCAGACCAAGGCAGTCAACGTCGCACTCTGAGCACCACCACCCACCGACAATCACTCTCTGACAGGAGAACAACACCGTGAAGACCAAAGCCGCCGTACTGATGGGCGAAGGCAAGCCGTTCGAGATCATGGAGCTCGACCTCGACGGCCCGAAGGAAGGCGAGGTGCTGATCAAGTACACCGCCGCGGGCCTGTGCCACTCCGACCTACACCTCACCGATGGTGACCTGCCACCGCGCTATCCGATGGTCGGCGGCCACGAGGGGTCGGGCATCATCGAGGAGATCGGGCCGGGCGTCACCAAGGTCAAGCCGGGCGATCACGTGGTCTGCTCGTTCGTACCGAGTTGCGGCACGTGCCGCTACTGCTCGACGGGCCGACAGTCGTTGTGCGACATGGGCGCAACGATCCTCGAGGGCATGCTGCCCGACGGCACGTTCCGCTTCCACGGTGGCGGCCAGGACTTCGGCGGCATGTGCATGCTGGGGACGTTCAGTGAGCGGGCGACGATCAGCGAGCACTCCGTGGTCAAGGTCGACGACTGGCTGCCGCTGGACAAGGCCGTCCTCGTCGGCTGCGGTGTGCCGACCGGGTGGGGTTCGGCGGTCTACGCCGGCAACGTCCGCGCGGGCGACATCGTGGTCATCTACGGCATCGGCGGCATCGGCATCAACGCGGTGCAGGGCGCTGTGCACGCCGGAGCGAAGTACGTCGTCGTCGTCGACCCGGTCGCGTTCAAACGTGACACCGCAGTGAAGTTCGGCGCCACACACGCTTTCGCGTCTGCGGCCGAAGCTCAGGAGAAGATCACCGAACTGTCCTGGGGCCAGGGCGCAGATGCCGCGATCGTCACTGTCGGCACCGTCGACGAAGACGTGGTGTCCGCGGCGATCGGGTCCATCGGCAAGGGTGGCCAGGTCGTGATCGTCGGACTCTCGAGTCCCGCGAAGTTCACGGTGCACTGGCCCGGCATCGACCTCACCCTCAACGAGAAGACCATCAAGGGCTCGTTGTTCGGTTCGGCCAATCCGCAGTACGACATCATCCGTCTGCTCCGCCTCTACGATGCCGGCCAGCTCAAGCTCGACGAGCTTGTCACCCAGACCTACACCCTCGAGCAGGTCAACGAGGGCTATCAAGATCTTCGTGACGGCAAGAACATTCGTGGCGTGATCATCCACGACGACTGATCGCCCCTCGGTGTCACGGCTCGCCCACTCCGTGACACCGTCCCTTACCCGGCCCGGCCGCGACGGACACCCAGACGCGGCCGGGCCGTTCCATGTGAGGCGCCGATTCTGCGCGCTGCCGTTGGCCTGCTGAGGTGAATGAGCCATCGGCCACGTCAGCTACTGCGAATCCCGGTCCGAGGGCGACACTGAATCTGCGTCGTATCGGGGTGATGAGTTGGTGCGTACTCGGCATCGTTGCCCTCGTAGTCGTCGCTGCGCTTAGTGATGTGGGCACTCCCGCGGCCGACGGAACCTGAGACAGCTGCCGGAAATTCGCAGCTCGACCAACTATTCTCACCGCATGCAGGCGGTCACACCCACCACGCGTGCCGCGATCCGAGCCGAAGTAACGCATATCGTGCGGCATCCCGGCGATCTCCTGTTGTCCGTGGCGTCGAGCGCAGCGATCGTGCTGTTTCTCTGGTACGTGGTTCCCCGCTCGTGGTTCTTCACCTTCACCGGTCCGGAGGGCCTCCCGTATGCGCTTGCGGGATGGATGTACACCGATGCGTTCGTCACCAATGTGCTGACCAGCGACCCCCAACGAGCTCTGGCAGCTATCGATGATCCCGCAGAACTCACCGCACTGCTACGCGCGAAGGTCGTGGCGGTCTGGTTGATCATCGGCCCGCTGTGCACCGTCATCGCGGTGGCGATCGCGATGACGCATCACACGCACTGGAGGTTCGCCGTCGAGGTCATACTCGCGGTCGCGGTGGTGCCGTTCGGCGCGCTCGCGGTGAGCGGCCTGGTCGGCCTCATGTATCCCTACCATCAACATTCCCTCCGGTGGCGATGGCGGAACAGGCGGCGGTTCCGTCAGGTGATCATCCGCTGGGGGCTGTTGATCGCCATGCCGAATCTCATCTTCCCGCTCGCGTTCGCCCTGATCGTCGTCGCTCCGGTTGCCATCTGGAAGCTCACGAACCGCCAGGGATGGGACACCGCACAGACCGACACCGAGTTCGCGCTGTGCGCACTGCTGGCTGTCCTGGTCACCGCAGCGATCTGGTACAGCGCACACCGATTCGGCGTCTGGTGGGTGAGCAGGCACCGCGATCGTCTCCGCGACTTCCTCCTCGACGCCGACCAGGGCTGACTTTGCTTGAATGGTGATATGTCCCAGGTCACATCCGCAGACGGCACACCCATCGCGTACGACACGGTTGGCACCGGCCCCGTGGTCGTCGTCGTCAACGGGGCGATGTCGAAAGCCTCCGACGCCGCGCCCCTCGCGCAGGCACTGGCCGACGCGGGCTTCACAGGCGTCGTCTTCGATCGACGCGCCCGTGGAGACAGTGGCGACACCCGGCCGTACTCGCCGGATCGCGAGGCCGAGGACCTGGCCGCCGTCATCTCCGCAACCGGCGGCGCGGCCGCTGTGCTCGGGCACTCGTCGGGGGCGATCCTCGCACTGTTCGCCGCGTCGCGGGGCGTACCGATCGACCACCTCTTCCTCTCGGAACCTCCGTTTCGCTTCGGCGAGGACAACCCCGCAACCGACCTCCCCGACAGGCTCCAACAGATGGTCGACGACGGCCAGCGCGCCGACGCCGTGACGACGTTCCAACTCGAAGGTGTCGGCCTCCCACGTGCGATCGTCGAGCAGATCCGGAGGAGTCCCATCTTCGACGACCTGCTGGCCATCGCACAGTCGGTGGTCTACGACGCGACGATCGCGCACGACTTCTCGCAACCGACCCCGCAGATGCTCACCGTCACGATGCCAGTCACGGTTCTCCTCGGCTCCGACACCTTCCCGCTCCTCGAAGCGGCCGCGCCGCGCCTGGCCGAAGCGATCACCGCGGCAGAACTCGTGCGCGTTCCCGAATCCGCGGGACACCGCCCCGACCCTGCCGCCACCGCCCGGGTCATCGCCGAGCGGAAGAACTGAGACCCAGATCGACGTGGCGCCTTACAGCGTCGAACGTGCGCCCGAGTGCGTCGACCGGGCACCTACGCCGACGCCCCCGCTACCTCGACGCTCCGACGCCGCGGCAGGATGAGCCACGCCGCGACGCTCCCGACCACCAGCAGGACCGCGCCGAGCAGGAACCCCGCCTGAAACCCCTCGCGCGGCACCGCGTACCCGCTGGCCACGGCCACCAAGACCGCCAATCCAATGGTGCCCCCGAGCTGCCGCGAACTGTTCACCACGCCCGAGGCCACGCCGACGTCGTCGGGAGACACCCCTTCGGTTGCGACCGCTCCGATCAGCACCATCGAGCCGCCGATCCCAACAGCCGTGACGGCCGACGGCAGCAGGATTCCGAGCCAGAAGTCGAAGTGTGCGGGCATCGTCGCGAACAGCCCGAGACCGATAGCGGCAATCACCCCCAAGACCACGATCGTCATTCGCGCTCCGATCCGCGCGGAAAGTCGGTGTGCCACCGCTATTCCGACGACGACGAAGAGGCAGAACGGCAGAAAGAGCACTCCCGTCACCGCACTCTCGACACCCCACACGGTTTGGATGTAGAGGGAGCAGAAGTAGAAGGCGGCAAGTTGTCCCGCGGCAATCATGAATCCGAACACGTTGGCGCCCAGCACACTTCGCTCACGCACGAGGCTCGGCGGCATCAACGGATGCGACGCCGACCGCTCGATCACCGCGAAGATCCCCAGTAGCACTGCGGCGGTGACGAATCCGCCGACTGCCTGCCACGATCCCCACCCGTGATCGCCGCCGGCGCTGACCGCATACACAAGGGCAGCCACGCCGAGGGTCACGGCGACCGCGCCGGGAACATCCAGTCGCGCAGTGCGTGCGACGTCACGACGTGGAACTCCGCGCAGCGCCGCGAATACCGCGATCGCGATGATCGGCACGTTGACGAGAAGGACCGCTCGCCACGACCACCACTGCGTGAGCACACCACTGAGCACCACGCCCAGCGCACCTCCGGCCGCACCGGCACCGCCCCACAGACCCATCGCCCGTGCCCGAACGGCCGGGTCGCCGATGGTGGCCACAAGTGCCAACGACGCCGGAGCCAACAGTGCTCCCGCAACACCCTGTACGGCCCGAGCGGCGACGAGAACTCCTGCGCTAGCGGCACATCCGCCGACGATGCTCGCCGCCGCGAAGACACCCAGCCCGACGAGAACCGATGTTCGACGCCCCCACAGATCGCCGATCCTCCCACCGAGAAGCATGAACCCGGCGAAGGTCAACAGATACGCGGTGACCACCCACTGCAAGCTCGCGTCCGTGAATCCGAGATCGGCACGCATGGCGGGCAACGCGATGTTGACAAGCGACATGTCCATTGCCACAAGGAATTGCAGCAGGAACACGGTTGCCATGAGCGCACCGTGCCCGCGCCCGACGCGACCATCAACCCGGGCCGTCCCCTGATCTGCCATCGATTCTCCTCTGCCCGTCACTCGATCTGCGTTCACGTACGCGTACGTTTACGTACTAGTACGTGACCTTAGCGGCTGAGCGTCGCCTCGCCAAGGGCACGGCGATGGGATGATGGGACGATGCCCGCAGCCCGATCCCTCCAACTCGACGAGATCGTCGACGCGGCGATCCGCATCCTCGAGCAGGACGGACCGCAGTCGCTGAGCATGCGTCGTCTCGCCGCCGACATGGGCACCAAGCCGATGACGCTCTACAACTACGTTCCGAACAAGGCAGCGCTGCTCGGCCTGGCACTCAACGACGTCGCGGCACGTATCCCGTGGGCCGAACCCACGGGCGCTCCTCGTGACCGCATGATCGCCATCGGTGTCGACATGTACGAGAAGATGCGCAGCATCGGGTGGGTCGTGCCGATCCTCCGCGACGGCATGATCGTCGGCACGCCCGCGCTTGCCCTCGCCGACGCGTTCCTCTCGGCCGCATCCGAACTCGGACTCGACGACGGCGCGGCGCTCGACACCTGGCGAGCCGTCTGGTACCTCGTTGCCTCGGAATTACAGTGGCAGGACACACTTTCCAGGCGGTCCGCCGACGAGGTGTCCTGGCACCAATCCATCGACGACAGCGACCTGACCGAGTTTCCGACGGTCAGCCGACTCCTACCCGACTGGGCCGGCCATTCCGCCGACTTCGACATCCGCGACGTCATCACCGCACAGGTCGACGGCGCACTCGCACAACGCAGCACGGCGCGTCGCACATCGACGCCCCGCGACTAGTGTCCTGAGTCATTAATTGTCATTCGGTTGATAGGCTGGGGAATGGCAACCCGGGGTCCGCGAGCAGTGGATGTTGTTCTGACTGATGATGAGCGCCGTGAGCTCGAAGGGTGGGCGCGTCGGCGAACGACGGCCTCGGGTTTGGCGATGCGCTCACGAATCGTTCTCGCTGCCGCTGATGGCGGTTCGAATACTGAAGTGGCACAACGACTCGGCCTCAACCGAGGTACCGTGCGGCGCTGGCGAGGCCGGTTCGTCGAGCACCGCTGCGA
>NZ_LZMO01000227.1:0-33086 GCF_001665715.1 Gordonia sp. 852002-10350_SCH5691597 | reverse complement strand
CCACCACCACCACCACCGCGCCGTCGACCTCAGCCGACCCAGCGGTTGATCAGGCCACCCGGACGCCCCGACCGCTCAGCAGCCGCGTCAAGTAAAAGTGAGCAATTCAACGGCGTGATCTGCGTCTGATGAGGTCATGCTATGTTCGTCGCACCGAATTTCGAGCGGGCGCGGCGTGCGGATGACCACCTCATTGACGAACGCGCCCCGACGAGGCGCCACACGTTGTGACCGGAGGAGAAAACCCGCGGATCGCCGTGCGCTCGTACCCAAACAAGATCGAGTACTGACCAAGACCAGTGCCGAAGAAGACAGAGAAGAAACAGACAACATGAGTGTGGGAGTCGTGCGCGAAACGGCCGAGGGTGAGCGTCGCGTGGCGCTCGTCCCGAAGGTCGTTGCGACGCTGGTAGGTAAGGGAGTGCCGGTAACCGTCGAATCGGGTGCCGGTGTGGAGGCGTTGATCCCCGACGACGCATACGTCGAGGCAGGAGCAACGATCGGCGATCCGTACGCGGCGGATGTGGTGCTTCGTGTGTCGCCGCCGAGCGATGCCGAGATCGCCAAGTTACGGCGCGGTCAGAAGCTGATCGGCTTCTTGGCGCCGCGCAATGCCGACACCAAGGTCGGCGCGCTGAAGGAAGCAGGCGTAGAGGCATACGCCGTCGAGGCGATTCCGCGTATCTCGCGCGCGCAGGTCATGGACGCGCTGAGCTCGCAGGCCAACGTGAGCGGCTACAAGTCGGTCATCGTGGCGGCCGACAAGTCGACGCGATTCTTCCCGATGCTCACGACCGCGGCCGGCACCGTCAAGCCCGCGACCGTGCTGGTACTCGGCGTGGGTGTCGCGGGTCTGCAGGCGCTGGCAACCGCCAAGCGCCTCGGCGGCCGGACCACCGGTTACGACGTGCGACCCGAGGTGGCCGAGCAGGTCCGTTCGGTCGGCGCTCAGTGGCTCGACTTGGGAATCGACGCCGCGGGTGAGGGCGGATACGCCCGTGAACTCACTGACGACGAGCGTGCCAAGCAGCAGCAGGCGCTCGAAGACGCGATCAAGGGTTTCGACATCGTCATCACCACCGCACTGGTGCCGGGACGTCCGGCACCTCGCCTGGTCACCGCCGCTGCGGTCGAGGGTATGAAGCCCGGCAGCGTCGTCGTCGACCTCGCAGGTGAAACCGGCGGCAACTGCGAGCTGACCGAACCGGGGCAGACCGTCGTCAAGCACGACGTCACCATCACGTCGCCGCTGAACCTGCCGGCGACGATGCCCGAGCACGCCAGCGAGCTCTACTCGAAGAACCTGCAGGCGCTGATCGAGCTGATGCTCGACGAGAACGGCGCCATCACACCCGATTTCGACGATGAGGTCATCGCATCCGCATGCGTGACCGGGTCGACGTCGACCAGCTCGGAGGTGAAGGCCTGATGTACACCGGTCTCATGGCGAACATCGCCATTCTCGTTCTCGCGGGATTCGTCGGCTTCGCGGTCATCTCCAAGGTGCCCAACACGCTGCACACCCCACTCATGTCCGGTACCAACGCCATTCACGGCATCGTCGTGCTCGGTGCGCTGGTGGTGCTGGGTTCGCTTCCGGCAGATGCCAATTGGGGCACTCGCATCATCGCGTTCGTCGCGTTGATCTTCGGCACGCTCAACGTGGTCGGCGGCTTCCTCGTCACCGACCGCATGCTCGGAATGTTCAAGGGTAAGAAGGAGTCTGCCAAGTGAGCGCCATCCTCGCCTCGACGGTACTGGCGAGCGAGTCGACCCGACAGGTCTCCGAAGGCCTGGGCTACGGCGTCACGGCTCTCTATATCGTCTCCTTCTCACTGTTCATCTACGGCCTCATGGGACTGACCGGTCCCAAGACCGCTGTGCGCGGAAACTGGATCGCCGCAACGGGTATGGGCATCGCGATCGTCGCGACCCTGCTCAGCGTCTACAACAACGCAGGCGACGTCGGTGTCCCGACAGTCAACTGGGTGCTGATCGCCATCGGTCTCGCGATCGGTGTCGCGCTGGGCATCCCGCCGGCGCTCAAGACCAAGATGACGGCGATGCCGCAGTTGGTCGCGCTCTTCAACGGCGTCGGCGGCGGAACGGTCGCGCTCATCGCGTGGGCCGAGTACATCGAGTACGACGGCTTCACCCAGGTGCCGCACGAGCCGAACGTGGCCGTGATCGTCGGATCGCTCTTCGCGGCCATCATCGGTTCGATCTCCTTCTGGGGTTCGCTGGTCGCCTTCGCGAAGCTGCAGGAACTGCTCAACAAGAACCTCGAGAAGAAGCTCGTCGCAGCGGCCAAACTGTTCCAGGTCGCGAACGTCGTGCTGGCGATCGTGGCCGTCGCGGTGGCCGTGGTCATCGGTGTGAAGGCAAGCTCGACCAACGCGACCCCGTGGTACTGGATCGTCATCCTGCTCGTCGTCGCGGGTCTGATGGGTCTGTTCGTGGTGTTCCCCATCGGCGGCGCCGACATGCCCGTGGTCATCTCGTTGCTCAACGCACTTACCGGATTGTCCGCTGCCGCTGCGGGTCTCGCGCTGAACAACCAGGCGATGATCGTCGCGGGCATGATCGTCGGAGCGTCGGGTTCGATCCTGACGATGCTCATGGCCAAGGCCATGAACCGCTCCATTCCCGCCATCATCTTCGGGTCCTTCGGTGGCGGCGACGCCGGTGCCGCGGGTGCTGCCGGTGGTGCGGGCGGAACGGTCAAGGCCACCTCGGCTGCCGACGCCGCGATCCAGATGGCCTATGCCAACCAGGTTGTCGTCGTTCCGGGATACGGTCTCGCTGTCGCCCAGGCGCAGCACACCGTCAAGGAAATGGCAGACCTGTTGGAGGACAAGGGCGTCGAGGTCAAGTACGCGATCCACCCGGTCGCGGGTCGTATGCCCGGCCACATGAACGTGCTGCTGGCCGAGGCCGACGTACCGTACGACTCGATGAAGGAGATGGACGACATCAACGGCGAGTTCACTCGCACCGACGTCACCATCGTCATCGGCGCCAACGACGTGACCAACCCGGCGGCGCGCAACGACCCGTCGTCGCCGATTCACGGAATGCCTATCCTCAACGTCGACCAGTCCCGATCGGTCATCGTTCTCAAACGTTCGATGAGTTCGGGATACGCAGGCATCGACAATCCGCTGTTCACCGCAGAGCAGACGTCGATGCTGTTCGGCGACGCGAAGAAGTCGGTCAGTGAGGTCATCGAGGAGCTCAAGGCGCTGTAGCACGCCGTCGGCACTGCACCACGGCGAGGAACAGCTTTACGATTCGATAGCAGCGGGCGGCACGACGTGTCGCCCGCTGCTATGTGTATGTGATGACTGTCGAAGGTTCCCGGGTGCGCACGGTTATCTCGCACGTCGTGTTCGGTCTCGGAGTGCTGTGTCTGCTCGGCGGGTTGTTCGCGGGTCTGGTCAACCGCGAGGCCGTCAACAGCGCGCGGTTCGCCGCGCATGTCGACTCGATCCGGCAGGATCCCGCGGTCGCGAGGCAACTCGGCCTGCTCGTGTCCGGCAAGATCATCTCGGCGTCGCCAGAACTCGTTGCGCTGCGTCCGCTGGTGGAATCGGTGTCGATCTCGGCGGTGTCGAGTCCCGCGGCGGGTCCTGCGGTGCGGAAACTCACCGCGTCGATCCACCGATCGATCGCCACGGGCGACAGCAATCTGTTGTGCTGCGTCTCGCCGATCTCGGGGCGGTCACCGTCGCCGCGCTGCGGACGGTGGCACTCGACGTCGCTGCTCGACTCCCCGACGACATGGACGTCACGCTCTCCGCGATCGGCGCGAGCGAATGGGACTCGGGCATTCTCGATTACGTCAGATGGGTTCGGGTGTTGGCCTGGTTGTTGCCGCTACTGGGCCTGCTGCTGATCGTTGGCGCGGCGTTCATCCGACCTCCGCCCGTGGAGAAGGGTCGAGCCGCGCGCGTCGCCGCGGTCACCGACACACTCGGTGGCGCGATCATCTGGCTCGCCGCGCTCGTGGCCGCAATCCTGCTCGCCTGCACCATCATTGCCGCCTTCATCCCGACCGACACCCTCGACGGTGCAGTGACAGTCGCGGTCTGGCGCGAGGTCGACGGCAGGCTGTGGATCATCGCTGCGATAGCGGCGCTGATCGGGCTGGCCGTGCGCGCGGCGTCGAGTCTCGCGCCGGTCGACGATCTCGACAGACTCGCAGAGCGCCTGCGCGCGTGGGTGATACGACGACCCTCGACGCCTGCGGCCATTGCCGCGCGTGGTGGGGTGCTGGTGCTACTCGGTGTGCTGGCGGTGCTGCGACCGCTGACATTCGTCACGGTTGTCGCCGTGGTGCTCGGGGCATGTGCCCTCATCGCAGGAGCGGGGGAGTTGCTGCGTGCGGCGAATAGGCAACTGCAGGGCAGTGATCGGCGGCAGGTCGTCGTCCGGTTGGCGATTCCGATCGTTGCGATGGTCGGCGTAGCGGCACTGCTGGCGACAGTCGGCGTGCTGGCGTGGCCGCAGCCGACACCGACGTTGAGTTCCGTTGTCGCCAAGGATGATCCGAACGCGTGCAATGGTCACGTGGAGTTGTGCGATCGGCCGTACAACGACGTGGCGTTTCCCGGGACACACAATTCGATGTCGGCGGCTGACGGCAACCGATGGTTTCTCGCGGAACAGGAAACCGGCGTCATGGGGCAACTCGACGACGGCATCCGCGTGTTCCTCATCGACAGCTGGAACGGTCAGATGTCGAACAAGCCGCCGATCATCGCCAACACTCAGGACAGCCGCGCACAGGCGTTGGCGGCGGCGGAACAGCTCTATGGGGCCCAGACCGTGCAGAGTGCACTGAGGGTGCGCGACGCCCTCGATCTGACCCCCGTCGGACCGGTCAAGCCCTACCTGTGTCACGAACTGTGCGAACTGGGTTCGACCGAGTGGTTGCCGCTGATGATCAAGGTGCGTGAGTGGATGGACCGCCACCCCAACGAGGTGGTCACGTTCTTCGTGCAGGACATGGTGGCACCCGCCGATGTGGAGACCCTGCTGCGGCAGGCGGGACTCTACGACCGGCTCTACACCCCGACCCTTGGTCAACCGTGGCCTACGCTGCGCCAGATGATCGACACCCGCCACACGCTGGTCTGGCTGCACGAGAACGTCGGTGGAGGCACCGAGCGGCCATGGCTGCTCGACGGCAAGGAGTGGACCCAGGACACCCCCTACGAATTCCGCACGACGGCCGAGTTCAACTGCGACCGGAACCGTGGGTCGACCACAGCGCCACTGTTTCTGGTGAATCACTGGATGAGCAACTTCACCAGCAGGATTCGCGATGCCGGTGTGGTCAATCGCGAGGAGTTCTTGTTCAACCGGCTCGAGCAGTGTCGCGCCGAGCGGCACATGATTCCCAACTACGTTGCCGTGAACAACTATCGCGTCGGAGACCTGTTCGCCTCGGTGGACCGGCTCAACGGAGTCAGTTAGCCCCCGCCGTTATCGACTTGGGATCGCAGGGAGACCCAGCCCGTCGCGAAGAGCCTTAGAGTTACGCAAGTGACTCATGTGACCAGAGTGAAGCGGGTTCGACGCGGCGTCGTCGCGCTCGTCGCGGCGGCAGCGGTGGGCGGTGCGGTCGGTTCGTTGCCCGTCGTGCACCACACCCAGGTGCAACCGACCGCGACTGCCGTCGACCCTGCGTCGCTCTACAACTCCGCTCAGCAGAAGTTCGCGTCTGGTGACGTGGCGGGCGGACTCGAGGCCCTGAAGCAGTCGCTGGTTGTCGCACCCGCTGACGCTGATTCACTCGCACTGCAGTCGATATGGTCCGATCAGGCCGACGATGCCCCCACCGGCAAGGCGGCGCTGAGCAGACTGTCGATGATCAATTCGACTCTCGCGACGAGCGTCCGCAACATCACCGCGGGTGTGTCCGACGCCGCCGCGATCGTCCCGTCCACCTCGCCTGCGCCGGTATCGGGGCGTGCGGCGATAGTCGTACTCGGATACGGGCTCGCCGCCGACGGTGCCATGGCACCCGAACTGGCGAAACGGCTGACGGCGGGCAAGGCCGAGGCCGACGCGGCGCCGTCGCTCCCGATCGTCGTCACCGGCGGCGTGCCGAAGAAAGGCATCACGGAGGCGTCGGCAATGAAGAAGTGGCTTGTCGCCAACGGTGTCGGCGCGTCGCGGGTGACGATGGAGGACAAGTCGGTGTCGACGGTCTCGAACGCACAGAACACGGCCGCGATACTCGGACCGATGGGCATATCGAACGTCGTCCTGGTCACCTCGCCCAACCACATTCGACGAGCCGCTGCCGACTTCGCCGCGGTGGGACTCAAGGTAGGCGGATCTGTCACCACTGCAACTGATTTGGCGAAGTATCTCAAAACCTTGACGAAAGATCAGCAGAAAGGCATTCGCCTCGAAGCGACTCGCGCCGCGCGAATTCCAACCACTAAGAATTCGGAATTACCGATCCCGAATATCCCCGGTGTGCCGAATGATCTTCCGGACACGGGACCAGGACTTATCCCTGACATCGGCGGCAAGATTCTTGATCAGCTTCTGCAGACCGGATCGAAAAGTTGAATGGCGCAACGACTTTCGATGTATGCGTGAACTGAGTCACAATCAAAATCGGGCTGTACAAGTCTCACAAGAATATTCTTCTTCGGGACAACTCTGATGAGGTCTCGCTCTGTACGTTCGTTGCATGGCAACTACCCCGACAGATTCTCGACGGATAGACACGGCCCAACCATCCCGCGATCGATGGCGCGGAGTTCTGAAATACGATGTTCCGGCATCTCTTGTTGTTTTCCTTGTGGCGCTGCCACTTTCACTCGGCATCGCGGTAGCCTCCGGAGCGCCCGTCATGGCTGGCCTGATCGCGGCGGTGGTCGGTGGTGTGGTGGCGGGATTGATCGGCGGTAGCCCGCTCCAGGTCTCAGGGCCCGCCGCGGGACTGACGGTGGTGGTGGCCGAACTCGTCACCAACTTCGGCTGGAAGGTGACGTGTGCGATCACCGTTGGCGCAGGAATTCTGCAGATTCTCTTCGGTGTCAGTCGGATTGCGACCGCCGCTCTCGGCATTGCGCCGGTGGTGGTGCACGCGATGCTGGCCGGAATCGGAATCACCATCGCGCTGCAACAGATTCATGTACTACTCGGAGGCAAGTCGAAGAGTTCTGCACTTGCCAACATCAGCGAACTGCCCGAGCGGATCGGCGACATCAGTTGGGCCGACGCCTCGATCGGAATCATCGTGATCGTGGTGATGGTGGGTTGGAAGTTCCTCCCCGCACGCGCACGCAAGATTCCCGGACCTCTCGCCGCGATCGCACTCGCGACGGCGCTGGCGGCTGCACTCAACCTCGACGTCGAGCGGGTTCGCCTCGACGGCAACTTCTTCGACGCCATCTCGCTGCCTGAACTGCCCCAGGGCAATTGGGGTGGATTCGTTCTCGGCGTGCTCACCGTCGCTCTGATCGCCAGTGTCGAATCCCTGCTTTCTGCCGTTGCCGTCGACAAGATGCACGACGGTCCGCGCAGCAGGTTCAATCGCGAACTCATCGGGCAGGGCAGCGCGAACATGACGTCCGGACTCCTGGGCGGACTTCCGGTCACCGGCGTGATCGTGCGGAGCACCGCGAATGTCGCTGCCGGAGCACGTACTCGGTGGTCGGCGGTTCTGCACGGCGTGTGGGTCTTCGTTTTCGCGGTGTTCCTGACGGCACTGGTCGAGCAGATCCCGCTGGCGGCGCTCGCCGGGCTTCTCGTGGTGATCGGCATGCAACTGGTGAAGCTGGCGCACATGAAAACCGCTCTGCGCACCGGCGACCTGTGGGTGTACGGCGTGACCGTTGTCAGCGTCGTCTTCTTGAACCTTCTCGAGGGTGTGGCAATCGGCCTTGCCCTCGCTGTGGCATTGGTCCTCTGGCGGGTCATCCGAGTCGAGATCAACTCAGGACCGGTGGCGACAGGCGAATCGGACGAATGGCTGATCGCGGTACGGGGATCGCTGAGCTTCCTGTCCATGCCGCGATTCAACAGCACTCTGAGCAAGGTTCCCGACGACGTGCCGGTCACAGTGGAATTCGACGTCGACTTCCTCGACCACGCGGCATCGGAGATGATCTCCGACTGGGTGCGCGCGCGCGAGGCCACGGGCAATGAGGTCACGATCGTCGAGCGCGGTCGGGCTCGAATAGAGCATGCGCCGCTCGCTCCGCCTCGTCGACACACCGGCGGCATCGTCGGTCTGACACCCTGGCGCAGCCAACGGATCCCGGTCGACGACAAGGCTGTTGCCGACGTCCCGGCATCGCTGCGGTCGATCATGGCGGGCGTCACCGACTATCACCGCGAACACGCTGACGTGCTGCGTGGCCACCTGCAGGATGTTGTCGACTACCAGCAGCCGGACGCCTTCTTCCTCACCTGTGCCGATTCGCGCATCATGCCGAATATCATCACCTCGAGCGGTCCCGGCGACCTGTTCACGGTGCGCAATGTGGGCAACCTCGTCGGGGGACCTCAGGGTGGCGCTGAATCCATCGAGGCCGCACTGGATTTCGCGATCAATGAGGTCGGCGTAACCGCCGTGGTGGTCTGCGGACATTCATCGTGCGGTGCGATGCGAGCGGTGCTCGACCAGAGTCGTGGCCGCGAAGCGTCCTCGGATGCGGCGTCGAGTTCGCCGATCCGCTCGTGGCTGGCCCAGGCCGAACCGAGCCGGACAGCACTGCAACTTGGGCATCCCGCCGGAAGGTCTGCCGCCAGAATGGGTTTCAACGATGTGGATCAGCTCGCCGTGGTCAACGTCGCCAAGCAGGTGGAGATTCTGAGTCGCCATCAATTGGTCGGCCGGGCAGCGGCAGAGGCACGTCTGCGAATCATCGGACTGTACTTCGACATTCGTACCGCACAGGTCTACGAGGTCAGCCAAACCGGTATCCACCTGGCAGGCGTCGGCCATCACGTGAGTGGTTTGCTCGACCGCGAAGTCGCTGGAACATCCCGCTCGGAGCGCGCTAGAACATGACCGAGCGAAAGTGTGTGATCAGCCGTCCGGCGTCGTCGAGGATGTGAAAGGCGATGCCGGGCGGCTGACCGCGGTTCACGATGTCGTGGCCCTCGAAGGGCAGGTTCAGCGTCGAGGAGACACCGGGTGCGACGCACAGCGGTCGGTCGGCGAATCGGGTGACCGCGGGCGTGTGCGCGTGTCCGCACAGGAACGCGACGATGTTGGGATGCGTGTCGACAAGAGCTGCGAGGCGTTGTTCGCCGGTCTGGCGGATGCTGTCCATGAACGGCATCTCCAGCGTGACCGGCGGATGGTGGAACGCGACGAACACCGGCGTGTCGGGTCCGTGCGCGGCGATCTCCGCGGACATCCACGACAGTGTGTCGTCGTCGATGTAGCCGTCGTTGCGGCCAGGGATCGAACTGTCGACCACGACGAACAACACGCCGTCGACGAGTGCGGACGAGTTGATGGGCGCCGACGACTCGGCTCTGAGGATGCCCGCGTTGAACGCGGCGCGCTCGTCGTGATTGCCCTCGGTGATGAGGATGGGCAGCGGGCTGTCGATGACGAGTGAGGCCTCGCGGTACTCGCTCGGGCTGCCCTCGTCGGCAATGTCACCGGTGATCAGAAGGACATTGATACCTTTCGCGCGCGCGTTGATATAGCTCAACGTCGATTCGATGCGGCTGCGATTGAATCGGGTGCCGTTGAAATGCAGGTCGCTGATATGCGCGACAACGAACACAGGCTCTCCCGGGGGTTTGGACACACTGAACATAGCCAACGGAGTTGCCGATCGCGAAGCGAGGCCCGTGGGCGTGGCGAGAGACTCACTTGCGGCGGCCGAATAGCCGATGTCGGGAAGGTGTGCAGTGTGGTGTCCAGTGCAACTCGGCTATCGGTGCAGCGTGTGCGCGAACAACTTCTGTAGCTCGGCGAAGTGGTACTCGGAGGCGTCGTGGTTGTACACCGCGGTGTCGGCCATCGTGTAGCCGTGCTGGGCGCCCGGGTAGACAGTCGCGGAATGAGTGACGCCCGCGGTGATGAGAGCGTGCTCGAATTGGGCGATCGCTTCTGGAGGAAGCGAACGGTCGCGGTCGGCGTGCACGGCGAGCACCTGGGCGTCGACGTTGGCGAGGCGCAGATGCGGACTGTCTGATGACTGTGTGACCAATCCGCCCGTGTGGAACATGCCGAGCGCTGCGACGTCGTCGGGTCGGGTCGCCGCGGCCAGCAGGGCGAGTCTGCCGCCCGCGCAGTATCCGGTCACGCCGATCGGGCCCTTCGAGACGCCGGGTGTGGCCTCCAATGCGTCGATATATGCGGCGAGGTCGGGTACGGCGAGATCGTCGGTGAGCGCGCGCACGCGCGGCATGGCAGCACTGAAGAACTGCTCGCGCGATTCGGCGTCGAGGAGTTCATCGTCCGGCGATGTCTCCTCGGCGGAGCCCCAGCGGTAGAAGACATTCGGAACCAGCACGACGTAGCCCCACGACGCGATGCGGTCGGCCATGCGACGGGTCTGCGGGCGCAGCCCGATGGCGTCGATGATGAACAGCACGCCGGGGTAATCGCCATCTGGATTCTCGCTACCTTCGTTCTCGCTGTCTGGTCGGACGAGATAGGCCTCCGCGTCGCCGTCGGCGGCCGCGACGGTGACGTTCTCCCCGACGGTGTCGTAGGTGTCGGTCATGTTCGGTGTCCTCTCACGGGTGGTGGGTGGGGTGTGGATCGTCACAGGTCGCCCGGGAGTTTGTCGCGGCGGATTCCGCGCCAGCTCGGGTGGCGGAGGTGGCCGGTGCTCGTCCAGTCCATGAACCGAACCTCGCCGACGATCTTGGGTAGCACCCAGGTAGCGGTGGACGCGACGGGGCGGTCGAGCTTCTCCAAAAACGGGCTCCTCGAGATCTCGAGTGGCTTGAGTTCTTCTGCAAGGCTTTTCAACGACGCCTCGGTGAATCCGGTGCCCACCCGACCGACGTATCGCAGCCCGGTCTCTTCCGGCAGTCCGACCAACAGCGACCCGATGACGCCTTCACGATTGCCGCGGCCGAGGCGGTAACCGCCGACGACCACCTCGATGTCGCTCCAGTTCTTCTGCTTGCGCCACTGGCTGCTTCGACGTCCCTGTTGATATGTCGACGTCTTACGCTTCGCGACGACACCCTCGAGTCCGTGGTCGCGACTGTGGCTCACGGCAGCCGAGCCGGGAGCGGGTAGTAGCGGTGGGATCTCCACGTACGCAGACTCTTTGAACGCGGGAGCGAGGGCCTCGAGGAGTTGTCGACGCTCCGACCACGGTTTGCGCAGCAGCGATGTGCCGTTGAGGTAGAGGATGTCGAAGAGGTACAGCTTGAGCGAGTACGCCTCCGCGGTGTTATTGCGGGAGGCCAGCAGGGTGAAGTTGGTGTGCCCGCTGGAGTCGACGGCGACGACCTCGCCGTCGAGGACGACGTCGATGAGGCCGAGTTCGTCTGCTGCCGAGCGCAATTCGGGGAAGTCGGCGGTCATGTCGATCCCCGACCGTGAGGTGAGCCGGAAGTCGCCATCGATGGAGCGCAACAGGATTCGGTACCCGTCCCACTTGCCTTCGAATGCCCAGTCCCTGCCGTCGAGACGTTCGACGGGTTCGTCGGTTGCCAGCATCGGGCGCGGCTGTGTGAGGCTGTCGGGAAGGATGGGGCGTGGTTCGTCGCTCATCAGGTGCGCGAGCCAATTCTTGTCGCCGGTCTTTATGAGTGCGTAACGGCCCTGGATTCGTTCGCCGTGGAGGCGGACGATGATCTCCGACTCACGCCATTTCTCGGTTTCGTATGTGCCGTGATCCCAGATCTCCACGTGCCCTGCCCCGTACTCCCCGCCGGGGATGTCGCCGGAGAAGTCGGCGTAGTCGAGGGGGTGGTCCTCGGTGTGCACGGCCAACCGGTTCTGACCCGGATCGGTCGGCAGGTTCTTCGGCACGGCCCAGGAGACGAGCACGCCGTCGCGTTCGAGCCGGAAGTCGTAGTGCAGGCGGCGGGCGTGATGCTCTTGGATCACGAAAATCGGTTCTGCCGACGCCGCGCCGGAGGTGTCGTTGTCATCGGTGTCAGCGGGGTTATCGGGGTCGTCGGGGTCACTGTCGGACGACTGCGCGCGACGTCGACGATGCATGTCGTCGCCGAAGGGTTCCGGAGTTTTCGACGCATCGCGCTTGGCGCGGTAG
Source organism: Gordonia sp. 852002-10350_SCH5691597 (assembly GCF_001665715.1). Lineage (NCBI taxonomy): Bacteria > Bacillati > Actinomycetota > Actinomycetes > Mycobacteriales > Gordoniaceae > Gordonia > Gordonia sp. 852002-10350_SCH5691597. The sequence goes on along the minus strand of NZ_LZMO01000227.1, from coordinate 20,856 downwards.
GTGCTGAGGTCGACGACCGGGCGCGGGCCCGTGTCCGCGACTGCATTCGCGGAGTCGTCTGCGGAGTCGGCGGAGCCGCTGCTGGTGATTGTCGGGTCGTCGGTGGCTGGTGTGTAGGGCTCGTCGAGGCCGTCGAGCAGATCGCCATCGGCGGCGCGCTCGAGTACCTCGCCGAAGTGCAGTTGCGTCAGCCTAGGACGGGCGAGTTCGTCCCACGTCCGCGGTGCGGCGACCCACGGTTCCTCGCGTCCGCGCATCGAATACGGCGCAAGCGTCGTCTTCGACGCGCTGTTCTGGCTCCAATCGATGAAGACACGGCCCGCGCGTTCGGATTTCGACATCGTCGCGGTGATCGTCTTCGGATGTGCCGCCGCGAGCGTCGAGGCGATTTCACGCGCAACAGTGCGTGCGGAATCGGGTGCGACGGGTCGGTCGAAACGTGCGTAGACGTGAATTCCCTTGCCGCCGCTGGTCACCGGATACGAAGCAAGGCCAGCGCCGTCGAGCATCTCGTGCATCATGAGCGCCACCTGAGCGCATTCGTCGAGTGACACGTCGGGGCCCGGGTCGAGGTCGAGGACGAGTCGATTCGCGCGGATCTCGCCAAGTCCCTTGGGGCCGGATACCTGTGGATCGGCCTGTACGCCGGGTGGTGGGACAATCCACTGCGGCGTGTGGAGTTCGAGTGCTGCCATCTGTGCCAGCCACACGAGAACCGCGGGCGAGTCTGCCATCGCGTACGTGATGGTCCGGCCACTGTGTGCGACGTCGTAGCGGGGAATCCAGTCGGGAACCCCGCTCGGTAGGTCCTTCTCGAAGAAGGGAGTCGACTCGACACCGTTGGGCCAGCGTTTGCGCGTGATCAACCTGCCCCGCAGATGCGGAAGCATGACGTCGGCGATGCGGGTGTAGTAATCGACGACCTCGACCTTGCGAGTGCCGCTCGCCGGATACAGCACCTTGCCCAGGTTGGTGAGAGCGATCGTGTGACCGTCGATCTCCAGGCTCTGGGAGGGCGCCATGCGTTCATTGTGCCCAGAATCCCCGCGTGTGCCCAGATTCGGGGTTGGTAGGTGAACCCCGACGGGACGTGACCGGTGGCACAATGGTGCCCATGCGCTCGATCTGGAAGGGCGACCTCAGCTTTGGCCTGGTCAACGTACCCGTCAAGGTGTATTCGGCGACGGAGAGTCACGACCGCAAGTCGTATCAGGTCGATTCTTCCGACGGTGCCCGCATCCGTTATCGCAGGGTGCGGGAGGGAACCGACACCGAGGTCGACTACTCCGACATCGCCAATGCCTACGAAACCGACAGCGGCGAGTCGGTGATCCTGACGAAAGACGACCTCGCGAGTTTGCCGGTGCAGAAGAGCCCGGAGATCTCGATCGTCGAGTTCGTACCCGTCGACCAGGTCGATCCGATCTACTTCGACAAGCCGTACTACCTCGAGCCGTCGTCGAAGTCTCCGAAGGCCTACGTGCTGCTGGCGAAGGCGTTGCAGGAGACCGACCGGTTGGCGATCGCGTCGTTCACCTTGCGCAACCGCACGCGCATGGCAGCGCTGCGGGTCATCGAACCCGGCGTGATGACCCTGCAGACACTGCTGTGGCCCGACGAGGTGCGCAAGCCCGACTTCGACTTCCTCGGCGACGACGTGCAGATCCGCGACCAGGAACTGAAGATGGCGTCGTCGTTGATCGACTCGATGGCAACCGACTACGACCCGGACGAGTTCTCCGACACCTACCAGGACGAACTGTCGAAGCTGATCGAGGCGAAAGCCGAAGGCGGCGAGGCATTCCCGGAAAGCGGCGAGAAGGAAGAAGCTGCCGACGAGGACTCCGACGTCGCGGATCTCCTTGCCGCGCTGCGTGCCTCGGTGAAAGACAAGGGTACGTCGGTTGACGAGAGCTCGGACGATTCCGCCGACAAGCCACCAACGAAGAAGACTGCGGACGAGAAGACCGCGGACAAGAAGACTGCGGCCAAGAAGGCGCCGGCGAAGAAAGCTCCTGCCAAGAAGGCCGCAGCGAAGAAGGCTCCCGCCAAGACCACAGCGGCCAAGAAAGCAACGGCTGAGAAGGCAACGGCTGAAGAATCCACGGCCGCCAAGAAGACGACCCGAAAGCGAGCGGCAAGTTGAGCGACGTACTGGATGTGCTCATCGTGGGAGCAGGGTTGTCGGGTATCGACGCCGCTTACCGTGTGACGGAGCGCAATCCGGGCCTGCGGTACCGGATCGTCGAACAGCGTGAACGCATCGGTGGCACGTGGGATCTGTTCCGCTATCCAGGGGTGCGGTCGGACTCCGACATTTTCACACTCAGCTTTCCGTGGCGGCCGTGGCGTGGAACCAAGACCATGGCGTCGGGTGCCGAGATTCGTGACTATCTCGAAGAGGCTGCGCGGGACACCGGGATTCACGATCAGATCGACTTCGGTGTCACGGTCACCGCGGCCGACTTCGACACCGCGTCGGACACCTGGACTGTCACGACGAGTGTGGGCGACGAGACCCGCACGTACACAACCCGATTCCTCTATTTGTGCACCGGCTACTACCGGTACGACGAGGCGTATACCCCTGACTTCGCGGGCGCTCAGGACTTTTCCGGAACCATCGTGCACCCGCAGTTCTGGCCCGAGGATCTCGACTACACGGACAAGAATGTCGTCGTGATCGGCAGTGGCGCAACGGCTGTCACCCTCATCCCGAGTATGGCCGACCGTGCCGGTCACGTGACGATGTTGCAGCGTTCGCCGACGTACCTGTTCCCGGTAGGCTGGCAGGAGCCGACGACACCGTGGATTCAGCGGCTGTTGCCGAGGCAATGGGCGCACGACGTGATCCGGTACCGCAACGCGCTTGTCACGCTGTCGATCTACCTGTTGGCGCGGCGGTTTCCGCGTACGTCGCGAAAGCTGCTGCGGCAGATCGCGATCCGCAATCTTCCCAAGGGATACGACGTCGACACGCACTTCCGTCCGCGGTACAACCCGTGGGACGAACGGCTGTGCATCATCCCCGACGCCGACTTCTACAAGGCTCTCGGCTCCGACCATGCCGACGTCGTCACCGACCAGATCGACCGGTTCACGCCCGGCGGGATCAAGCTCGTATCGGGCCAGGAGTTGCCCGCCGACATCATCGTCACCGCGACCGGACTCGAACTGCTCGCCTTCGGCGGCGCGCAACTGTCGGTCGACGGCGTCGAATTCAAGCCGCACGAGAAGTTTGCCTACCGTGGGTACATGCTCAGCGATGTGCCGAACCTGGCGTGGTCGATCGGGTACACCAACGCGTCGTGGACATTGCGCGTCGATCTGACCAGCAAGGCGGTCGGCGATCTGATCGCGTACATGCGGTCGCACGGGTACACGTCGGCCGCGCCGAGCATGGGGTCGGCGACGCTGCCGGAGCACATGCTGTTCGCGCTGGATGCGGGCTATGTCCGACGCGGCGCCGTCGCGCTCCCGAAGTCGTCGGATCAAGCGCCGTGGCAGGTCCGACACAACCTGCTGCTCGACGCCATCGATTCGCGTCGCTATGACGTCACCGAGGCCATGGAGTTCCACACCGTCGCGGACCCGGCGCAGACGAAAACCGCTGGCTGACACGCTGCCGAAAACGGCATCATCGTAGGGTGAGTTCCACGTTCGTCGATTCCAAGCTGCCGCGCGCTCTGCGACCGCTGGCGGGTGCGCAGTTCCGGCGCCTGGTCATCGGGCTGATACTCGCGTTGTTCTCCGACGGGGTCTGGGCCATCGCACTGGTGTGGCAGATCATCGACCTCGGTGGCGGTCCCACTCAGGTCGCGTGGGCCTCGGGTGTGTCGGCGGTCGGCATGGTGGTCTCGACCCTCGCGGGCGGGGTACTCGCCGACCGGGTGTCACAAAGGTCGATCATTGTGTCGCTCGAGGTCGTCAAGATGCTGGTGTTCGGGGTCGTCGGCGTGCTGTCGATGCTCGGTCTGCTCACCTTGCCCATGGTGGTGATCGCTGCGCTGCTCGGCGGCATCACCACCGGTATGTACTACCCGGCGTATTCCGCACTGTTGCCGCGGATCGTCTCGGCGTCGGAGTTGCAGGCAGCCAACGGAATCGAGGGATTCGCCCGTCCCGTCGTCTTCCAGGCGATCGGACCGATGGTCGCGGGCCTGATCGTGTCTGCCGCTGCCCCCGGGCCTGCGGTTGTGGTGGCTGCTCTTGCGAGTATCGGTTCGGGGGCGTGCTACCTCGCGATGAAGCCGCTGCCTCGGCATCGAGAAGTGCTGCGGGGCAACCCCGTTCGATCGGTCGTCACCGATCTCGCGGAGGGGTTCGGCTACGTCCTGCGCACGCCGTGGCTGTGGGCGACCTTGTTCTTCGCGACGCTGCTGGTACTGGCGACGATGGGTCCGATCGAGGTACTCGTTCCCTTCGCGCTGCGTGAACGCGTACACGGTGGTGCGGCAGACCATGCGCTCGTCCTCGCCGCGTACGGCGCGGGCGCGGCGATCGGATCAGCGTACTTCGCGTCGATCCGGATGCCGCGGCGCTACCTCACCGTCATGTTCGTCATCTGGGGACTGTCGAGTCTGTCGCTGGTCGTGATGGGCGTCGCCGAACACACGTGGCTGTTCATCGTTGCCGGCGCGCTGCTGGGATTCGGATTCGACGCCCCGTCGGTGCTCTGGGGCACCCTGCTGCAGCGTCGGGTACCGCCAGAGTTGTTGGGACGGGTGGCGAGCCTCGACTTCTTCGTCGCCGTCGTCCTGATGCCCGTGTCGATGGCGATCGCCGCGCCGCTGAGCAACGTCATCGGCCTCACCGCGGTGTTCGTGATCGGCGGCATTCTGCCGGTGCCCGCGGCGATCGCCTTCTACGTCGTCGCGCGGCTGTGGCGCGACGAGGTCGAGCATCCCTTGGACGACGCGGTGGTGACGAGCACCGCGTAGCAAACCTCACCCGTTTTCAGTCATTTGTGCGCCAAACGCACCGTAAAGTCCCAGGTCGCATCGGTGGGCGCCGGAAGGAATGACTGAAAACGGGAGAAGAGTACGGGCTGCCGTGTGGGGATTGCGGGAGCTGGAGGCGGTAGCGAGGTGCTCTCAGAAGTGCCAGATCAGCGGCACCATGAAGATCGCCACCGCGCCGAAGAGCGCGATGCACGGCAGTCCGAGCCTCCAGTAGTCGCCGAAGCGATAACCACCGGGGCCCTGGACCATCAGATTGCCCGCGGTCGCGACGGGAGTGAGGAACGAGGCGGCCCCCGACACAGTGATGGCCATCATCATCGGCAGCACCGAGATGTCGGCAGTGTGGGAGACGGTCACCGCGATCGGTGCCACCACCAGCACGGTGGCGAGGTTGCTGATGAACTGCCCTAACACCAGGACGGTGATCACGATCGCGGCCAGCAGCAGTAGCGGGCTGCCTCCACCCAGTGTGTCGACCATCCACGTCGAGATCCGCTGCGCCAGACCACTCGTCTGGATCGCGATCGACATCGGCACCATCCCCCCGACCACGATCAGGGTCTGCAGCGAGATCGAGCGCTCTGCCTGCGGCACCGTGATCACGTTCATCGCCACGAGGGCTGCCGCCGCACACAGGACGACGATGGCCGGGGGCGCCACGTCGAGAGCCAGGGATGCGCACATGATCACCAGCACGGCCGACGAGATCCACGCGCGGGCTCCGAGGTGCCCCGTCTGCCGTCGGATCAGATCCGGCTCGTTGACGCTGAGGATTCCACCCCCCGTCACCTTGGTCTGCAGGTCATCCCACGTTCCGTGTAGCAGGAGGACGTCGCCGACCTCGAGTTCTGCGTGGTCGAGCAGCTTGCCGTTGCGGTGAACGGCCGTGATGATCAGGTCGCCGTCCTCGGTGAACATGCCCGGGTACACCTCGTCGCCGAGGAACGGTGACCGGGGAGGGATGACCACTTCGATGATGCCGTTGTCCTCGTCGACGTCGTGGTCCGATCCGGATAGCTGATACTCGGCGGCGATGGTCTGTGCATAGCGACTCAGATCTTGGGTGGCATTCGCAGGCCAGCGCTCGGGGAGTAGCCGCGGACCCAGGACCACGCAGATCAGCACGACGCCCACCAGCAGGGGTACGCCGACGATCGCGAACTCGAAGAATCCGAACGCCCGCGCGCCGTTCTCCTCCGCCAACTCCGAGACCAGCACGTTGATCGGGGTACCGAGCAGCGTCAGCATCGACCCGGCGTGCGCTGCGAAGGCAAGAGGGATCAGCATGCGCGAGGGCGCCTGTCCGATGCGCGCGGCGAGGAGCACCGCCACCGGAATCAGCGCGGCGACTGCGCCGTTCGGGGTGATGAACGCGGCGAGCACAGCGCAGAGCACCATGACGGCACTCATGATCGCCGCTGGTTTCTGACCCACCAAGCGGGTCATCACCGCGCCTGCCCACGCGGTCACCCCGGAGGCGTCGAGAGCTTCACTGACGACGAACAATCCGGCGAGATAAATGACGAGCGGGTCGCCGAAACCCGAAATGGCTTCACCGAAGTCGACGACACCCGTGGCGAACAGCGCGATCGTCACACCGAGCGCGACGATCGCGGGGGACACCCGGTTCCAGATGAACACGACGATCGCCGCGAGCAGGATGACGACAGTGGCGACTTCCGGGTTCGATGTCATCGGCGCGCACCTCCCTTGCTCTGTGGCAGACCGTCCACGACACTGCTCTGCATCAGTCGGGGATGCGGCTTCAGTCGAGGATTCCGATCCCCTGCCCGAAGAAGTAGGCGCTCAGCACGACGAGCACGACGATCGAGATCGTGGTCATGTTGTAGCTCAACCAGTCCCGGAATCGAGCGAGAGTCGGTGCCGCGCGCTCGCCGCCGAGGACTGCGAGGACCAGAGGGACGATGACACCGGATGCGGCGACGAGTGCGAACACGAGAAGCCCGATGACGAGCGCAGCGGTGTCGAGGTCTGCCTCCCCGAGCCGTGCTCCCGCAGCGGCTGCCAGTGGGATGTTCTTGATGACGATCACGCCCTGTGCGAATCCCATCGCCAAGGCGCCCCACACGCTGAGCCCGTCGAGTCGGTCGAGGATGCTCGGTTTCTCCTCGTCGCCCTCCTTCGGGCGCTTCTTCCAGGCCACCAGCGCGAGTACGGCGAACAGCACGGCGATGACCAGCAGGATGATGTCGACCCCGTCTTTGGTCGCCTCGGGCGCATCATCGTCGGCGACGTCGACGATCGCTGCCGCGATCGCGGTGATCACCAGCAGCACGACGAACCAGCCGACGCCGAACAGCGCTGTCTTGAGTCGTCCACGACTGCCCAGCAGGAGCATGACCGCGGTCGCGAGCGCAACGGGACTGAGCGCCAAGCCCACGGCCAGCGGCAGCGTGTCTCCTATCGCAGACCACATGCGGGGACGCTCCTCTCCGGGCCCGAACGGCCGATCGGTGGTACGGCACGACGATAGTGGCAACGGTTAGGCTGCGTGCAGTGGCGTCTATCCGGCGTCCGTGCGGTGGCATCGACTCGACGACTGCGGCCGAGTCGAAGCACGCGATGTGCTTCCGCAGCGTCACAGCCTGTGGCGCAACCGAACTCCCGAGAGGACCCGAGTCACGCCGATGATCACCCCGTTCGCACTGACCGATATCACCGTCCTGACCGGCGACGCAGACGGGACCGTTCATGAGAACTGGACGATCCTCGTCGACGCCTCCGGAACGATCGAACACGCCGGTCCGTCCGGCAGCATCGAACTCGGCAGTCGCGCGGTAATCGACGGAAAAGGGAAGTTCGTCATCCCCGGGCTGATCAACGCGCACGCGCACCTGTTCTCCGACGGCAAGCCGCTCGCGCCGTTGCTCACCGGGCCCCGCACCAAGCATCTCGTCGCGAAGGTTCTGCATTCACCCGCGGGCAGGTGGCTGACCACCAGGCGGACAAAGGCCAATGCGATCAATCAACTCCACAGCGGGGTCACCACGATCCGCAGCGTCGGCGACGTGCGCTACGAGGTGATGGCCGTTCGTGACGCCATCGAGCGTGGCGATTACCTCGGCCCGACGATCCTGCCCTCTGGCCCACTGCTGGCGATCACCGATGGGCATGGTGCGCCGCAGATCTCGCTCACCAGCGACACCCCCGCGCAGGCGCGGCACAACACACCCTCGAGAACCTTCGACGCGGAGCGCAGACCATCAAGATCTCCGCCACCGCTGGCGTGACCGACGCGAAGGAGGTCGGCTACGCGGGCAGGCCGGAGATGTCGGAGCAGGCGATGCGCGCGGTGTGCGAGGAGGCGCACGCGGTCGGTGTGATCGTCGCGGCGCACGCGCAGAGTGAAGAAGGAGTCCTCGCGGCGCACGCGCAGAGTGAAGAAGGAGTCCTCGCGGCGCTCCGCGCCGGCGTCGACAGGATTGAGCACGGCAGTCAGATGTCGGACGCGGTCATCGAGTTGTTCCTCGACAACCCGAACTCACTGCGCGGATACAGCGCGATGATCCCCACCGTGCAGGCGTGCCTGCCCCTCGTCGAACTCGACCAGTCGGTGAGCGGGGCCTCCGACGTCGTCAAGGCCAATGCGAGACTCGTGCTCGACGAGATGGTGTCGGGGATCGCCACCTGCATCGCGCACGGCATCACGATGGGTGTCGGCAACGACTCCGCGGTCAGCTACGTCACACACTCCAATTTCTGGCGCGAGCTCGACTTCCTGGTGCGTTACACAGACCTCGACAACCCGCGGGTGTTACACGCGACGACTGCGGTGAATGCCGCCATTCTCGGGATCGATTCGGTGACCGGCTCGATCGAGCCGGGCAAGTCGGCTGATCTCGTTGTGTTGGAAGACAATCCGCTCGAGTCGTTTCGGAACCTCGAATCGCCGTGGATGGTTGTCGTCCGCGGCGAGCGCATCGACCACCCGCAGATCACACGCATTCCCGAGATCGACGAGCAACTCGACACGCTCTGACGCTGGCCACGCGCCCCGCTACGCAGGGGGCAGCAGATGCCGCCGCGCGCCGTCGGCGATCATCTCGGTGAGTGTGCGTAACAGCGACGACCCGAGCGTCCAGTACTGCCAGTACAGCGGGACGTCGACGTAGAGGTCAGTCAGGGTGACCACCCGGCCGTCCTCGAGCGCATCGGTCACCTGAGCCAGCGGGACTGCGCCCCAACCCATTCCGGATTCGATGGCCCTGTGGTATTCGGTCGACGCCGGAATGTACACAGCCGGGGGATCGAGTACCTCGCCCGACATCATCGCCAGCACCCTTCGCTGCAACTCGTCGTTGCGGTCGAACTGGACCATGGGCGCTTTCGCGAGCGCGGCATCGTCGACGCCCCTGGGCATCCAGAGATCGAGGAACTCGGGAGTCGCAACCGGTAGATAGCGCATGGTCCCCAGCGGCCGGAGGGTGGTGCCGCGGATGGCGAGCGGGTCGGAGGTGATGGCGCCCATCACCTCACCTGTGACCAACCGCGTGCTGTTGACTGCCTCGTCGTCGCGGATCACCTCGACGGCGACCGGGTTCTCGCGGTGGAAGTGTGCGAGTACCGGTAGGAGCCAGGTGGCCAACGAGTCGGCATTCGCCGCGATGGGCAAGTGGACACGCGGCCGGTCGACCAATGGTGCGGCCGCGACGTCGCCGAGATCACCGGAGAGTTCGAGCTGGGCCTCGCGACTGAGCAGATCCCACTGCTTTGCCATACGCGCGAGAACTTCACCGTCGCGGGTCGGCGTGATCGGCTTGGTTCTCCGGACAAGGATGCGGCCGACGGAGACCTCGAGCGCTTTGATCCGTTGGCTCACCGCCGACGGAGTGATGTGCAGTTGCTCGGCCGCGGCGTCGAACGTCCCCGCGTCGAGTACCGCTGACAGCGTGCGTAGGGCGTCCGATCCGAGATCCACATTAGAGAGTCTAATGTTTCAACAGAAACATTCGCTGTACTTGTCGACGACGTGGTCTTACGTTCGTGACATGACGACGTATTTCCTCGCAGCCATGACGGGGTTGCTCACCGGAGCGGGCTTGATCGTGGCGATCGGGCCGCAGAACATCTTTGTGCTGCAGCAGGGTGTGCGGCGGGTGCATGTGAACCCGGTGATCGTGGTGTGTGCGCTGTCTGACGTGGTGCTGATCGTCGCGGGGGTCGCGGGACTCGGCGCACTGGTGTCGGCGCATCCGGCGGTGGTCGCCGTCGCGAAGATAGCGGGCGGGGCGTACGTCGTTGCCTTGGGACTGCTAGCTGCGCGGCGGTGTCTCCGGTCGAGCGAGGCGATTACTGCCAACGCCGACGAGGTGCGCATGGCGTCGCGCTGGGTGGCGATCGGGTCGGCCTTGGCGCTGACGTGGCTCAATCCCCACGTGTATCTCGATACGGTGCTCACGATGGGGGCGATTGCCAACAGTCACGGAAATGCGAAGTGGGCGTTTGCGATTGGAGCGTGCGCGGCGAGTGTGCTGTGGTTTACGTTGATCGGCCGCGGTGGCCGCAGGCTCGCACCGGTGTTTGCCAAACCTCGGGCGTGGAAGATTCTCGACGGCATCGTGGCCGTGATCATGGTGGGAATGGGCGCCACGCTGCTGTTCTCGGCGTGAGGTGGTCTCGACAAGCTCGCTCAGCGGGCTCAGGCCAGCCCGAGGCGGTACGCGTAGGCCACGACGGCCGCGCGGTCTCGGCAGCCCGTCTTGGCGAGGATGTGGTTGATGTGCGTCTTGACCGTGCTCACCCCCACGACGAGTGAGCGGGCGATCTGTTGATTCGACAGCCCCTGCGCGATCAGTGTGACCACCTCCGACTCGCGGTCGGTGAGGCCATCGGGGTTTTCGGTGTGCGGAGCGATCCCCTCGGGCGATGTCGCAGGCCGGGATAGCAAGGCGCGCATGGCTTTTTCGTCGAGCAGCGAGCGGCCGGCCGCTGCCGAGAGCAGTGCTGACTCGATCGCCGTGGGGTCGGCGTCCTTGTTCAGAAAGCCGACGGCGCCGGCGTCGAGTGCTTCGACGATCGTCGCGTCGTCGTCGTAGGTGGTCAATGCAACCGCACGGGTCGCAGCCCCGGATGCGACGAGTCGTCGAATCCCTTCGATCCCACCAATTCCCGGCATGCGGAGGTCGGTGAGCAGCACGTCGGGAGTCTGCTCGGCCACCAACGCGAGAGCATCCTCGGCCGACGACGCTACGCCGACCACGTCGAGAGCATCGAGCGCAACCCCTCGCGCACCACCGTCTGATCGTCGGCGATCACTACCCGTACCGTCATGAACCCTCCCGTTTCCTCATCTACCAGCCGTCACGAACCAAACCGGACCGTCAGATCGAAACCCTGTGCGGTCGTACCGTATTCCAGTGATCCGCCTGCCGCCGTGATTCGTTCGGCCAACCCCGTCAGCCCGTTCCCGCCGCTGGTGTGACCACGGTCGACGAAAGTCGACGGGTCGCCGACCGAGCGCACCCGAACGAGTTGCGGCGTGAACTCGATACGAATGGGTGCGCCTGCGGCGTGACGCATCGAGTTGGTGAGCCCCTCCATGAGTACGGCGCGCACGTCGTCGTGCCAGAGTGCGGGTACGTCGTCGACATCGCCGGATACTTCGACGTCAAGCCCCGCGCCGGTCCTCAACTGCGCCAACGTCTTCGGTAGCCATTGGTCGAGCGGGTCCGACTCTCGCACCGCGTTGTCGCGCAGCGATTCGACGGCGGTCTTCGCCTCGCTGAGGCCATCACGCGCCAACGCGGTTGCGGTGCGTAGCTTTTCGGTCAGTTCCGCAGACGCCGACTCGCGTTCGGCCTGCAGAGCGGCGCCTTGCAGCGTGATGATGAGGCCCGAGAGTGTGTGCGCGAGAACGTCATGGAGTTGTGCGGAGATCTGGCGTTGTTGCTGTGCCAAGGCCGCGCGGGATTGTTGGGCGGTGATGATCTCGCGTTGAGTGGCGGCGAGATCTGCGGCGTCGCGTTGGCGGCGTCGCAACTGAACGAAGACGAAAACAGCTGCCGCGCTTGCGACATTGATGCAGACAGCCCAGGCGTTGTGAGTCTGCCACCACATCAGGACGCCCAGCGCGGTCAGTGATGGCAGCGCGATGAGCGTCGACGCGAGGATCGAGGTTTCAGACATCGCCGCCGCGGCAACGCCGATATAGGGCAGCCAGACCGTTGCGCTGCCGTGAAACGCGAACGCTGCGACAACTGCAGCCACCATCATGGCGATCGCGTGCAGCGTCGAGACCTTCGTGCTCCAACTCTGCGCATTCTTGTCGCGCACCACTGAACGCAACAACAACACCACTACGACGCTGACGGCGATCCAGCCGATCACGGCTGCCCAGACCGGCTGCTCACCGGTGTCGGCGAATGCCGAGACCAGCACGGCGACCGCGACGATCCCGCGGATCAGCAGGCGGTCCGTCGCCACCGGCTCTCGACTCGTTGTCACACCGCAACCGTAATCTCGACGTCGGGAAGTCAGGTTGCAGGAGTCTGACGATCTACCCGATCTCCACCCAGGATCCACCCTCGGGTTGATGTTTCGACGCTGCCGCGAGCCGATGCTCGAAGCATGAACATTGCAAGCACAGCAGTCATCACCGTCCTGGTCGTCGGCCTGATCCTGTACCGCCAGACACGGGAACAGCCGATCAAGGACAACCTGTTCAAGCTGCCGCTGATCATCGGGGTCATCGGCGTCTTCGAGACCGTGCAGTACCTCGGCGGCGGACATCACGTCACGGTCGGCGCGACGGTTGCGGTCCTCGTCGGCTTTGTCGTCGCGGCGATTCTGGCGGTGCCGCGAGCGCACAGCATGCAGGTCTACCGCAATCCGGCCGGGGTGATGGTCCGCAAGGGAGGCGCGCTGACCATAGTGCTCTGGGTCGTCGCGATCGCGGCGCACGTCGCCATCAGCCTGGTGGTGCCCGCATTCTTCGGCGACGGCCTACAGCACGGGATGGGCGGACTCGACGGCGCGAGCATCATGATCTACCTCGCGATCAGCCTCGGCGCCCAGGCCGTGGTCACTAGTGGCAAGGTCGCCGAACACCACCGGACGCACAGCGCCATCACGCGGTGAGCGGGTGGTCTCGACAGGCTCGACCAGCGGGAGACGCTCGACCAGCGGGCACAGCTCGACCGTCGGGCTGCCTCAACTCTGACCCGCCGGGACGGCCTCGCGCTCCTCGGCGGGTTCGTCGTCGATCGGGATGCGGCGGATCTCGGTGCCTTCGATGTCGACGTTGGGCAGTATGCGGTTGAGCCAGCGGGGGATCTTCCAGGCCCAGTCGCCCATCATCGTGATCACCGCGGGCACGACGGCCATCCGGATGATGAAGGCGTCGAAGAAGACTGCGGCGGCCAGCGCGAAGCCCATCTCCTTGGCGATCGTGTCGGGCGCGAGCATGAAGGCCGAGAACACCGAGATCATGATGACCGCAGCGGAGGCGACCACCCGCGCACCGTGCTGGTAGCCGACGATCACCGAATCCTTCGCCGACAAACCGTGCACATACTCCTCGCGCATTCGCGTCACGAGAAAGACCTGATAGTCCATCGCGAGCCCGAACACCACGCCGATCAGGAAGATCGGCAAGAACGAGATGATCGGCTTGGTGTGGTCGATCAGCCCGAGGTGGCCCTCCTGGAAGATCCACACCGTCGCACCGAACGTCGCACACACCGAGAACAAGAAGCCGATGGTTGCCGTCAGCGGCACCAGCAACGACCGGAACACGATGGTCAGGATGATGAAGGCAAGCCCGACCACCACGATGAGGAACGGCAGCAACGCGCTGCTGAGCTTGCTCGAGATATCCGACATGATCGCCGTCTGGCCGCCGACATTGACGGTCGCGCCGCCGGGTTTCGACGACCCGTAGTCACGTATCTGTTCCATCAACGTGTGTGTCTCGGGACCCGAGGGTGACTTCGCCGGGGTGACTGAGATCAACGCGGCTGTCGCTCCCTGGCGAGGGTTCTGCGGATTGCTGCCATTGCCCACCCAGACGACCTGCTCTGGATTGGCAACATTCGGCAGCGTCTTCACCTGTGCGACAACCGCATTCGCTGCGGGCGCGATATCTCCCCCCGACGCATCACTGACGACGACGAGTAGCGGGCCGTTCACGCCTTCGCCGAAGCCGCGTTCGAGAAGCTTGGTTGCTGCGTACTCCTTGTCGCCGGTCGAGTCCATGCCGAGTTGCATGCTCGACATCGGGATCGCGGCGATACCGAGCAGCACGAGGCCGACGAGTGCGACGGGCAGCGGGAATCGCGTGATGAAGCGGGCGACGCGCAGGCCATTGGACGGTTGCGAATCCGGTTCGTCGCCGTGACGCAGGCCGGGAATGCGTGGGCTGAACGCAAACCTGCCGAACGCGCCGAGCAGTGCGGGGATCAGCGTGATGGCGCCGAGCACGGCGACGACGACGGCCAATCCCGCCGAGATACCCATCTGGGTGATGAACGGGATGCCGACGACGCTCAGCGCACACACTGCAACCACGACCGTCAGGCCCGCGAACACCACCGCCGAGCCCGCGGTACCCACGGCTCTACCCGCAGCGGCCTCGCGCGATCCGCCGAGATTCAACTCAGAGCGATATCTGGACACGATGAACAGGGCGTAGTCGATGGAGACCGCGATCCCGAGCATCGTGATGATCGTGGTGGCGCTCTGCTGGACGTCGAAGATCTTGGCGCTCAACGTGACGAGCAACATGGTGATGCCGACGCCGAAGATGCCGGTGATGATCGGGATGAACGCGGCAACGATGGACGCGAACGCGATGATCATGACGATGAACGCGATCACGAAGCCCAACAGCTCCGACACCCCGCCTTGCTGGAAGACCTGCATCAGCGAGCCGGTGCCCTCGACCTGTAACCCGTTGCCGCGGAACTCGGACAGCAGATCCTCGAACTGCGTCATGTCGTCGTTGGTCAGTTCGTTGGCCCGGATGTCCTGCTTGATCTGGATCAGCCCGACCTTGCCGTTGTCGCCGAGGACCTTGGGTGCGATCGCAGGATCAGCCTTGGCTGCTGTCACCGGATTGACGACAGTCTGTGGCTCGATGACCTTGGGTAGCGTCCGAGCCTTGGCGACGAGCGCGTCGATCTGCCCCATGTGGTTCTCGAGCCCGTCGTCGGCAGCGACGAGGATCGACGTCGACGACTTCAGCAACTGGTCGTTGGCGGCCGGGAAGTCTTCCTTCATGACCGACATCGCACGATCGGAGTCGGTGCCGGGGAGCTCGAAATTGGTGGCGAATGTCGGTTTGAGTACGCCGACGAGCGCACCGAGAACGACCAGCACGACGATCCACGCGGCGATCACGATCCACTTGTGGCGAAACGCGGAACGTCCGAGCCTGTACAACCAGATAGCCATGTGAACCCTTTGATCTCCCCGACTGGACGCACGCCAGAGTAACGAGAGTCGAGCAGTGGTGTCGTGTGTGATTGCGGTCATGGCCCCTCATGAACCGCTGTGAGGCGGGTCATACGCTGTGGAGTATGCCGTCATCACTTTCCGGTCGTGCCCGTCAGAACGACATCTACACAGCGGGAATCCACGGGCGAACGCCTGTCGTACCGACCGACTTCGACGAACTCGAACGCCGCGCGCGGGCGAAGATGTCGGATCGGGCCTGGGCCTACATCGCCGGCGGCGCAGGCGCGGGTCGGACGATGGCGGCGAACCGCAGGGCACTCGATCGACGCGCCATCGTGCCGCGAGTGCTGCGCGACGTCTCCGAGCGGACGCTGGAGACCGAACTGTTCGGTGATCGACTGCCCGCACCGATCCTGTTCGCACCGGTCGGAGCGGGTGATCTCGTCGCACGCGGGGCCGACAGATTGATCGGCCACGCCGCTGCCGAATTGGGTGTGCCCTACATCTTCTCCAATCAGGGCGGGGTCGCGATGGAGGAGGTCGCCGCGGAGATGGACCGCGTACGTCCCGGCGCGCCGCGATGGTTTCAGCTCTACTGGTCGACCGACGACGACCTCGTCGACAGCCTGCTGCAGCGCGCCGAAAGCGTCGGAGCGTCGGCTGTCGCGGTAACCCTTGATACGACGATGCTCGGCTGGCGACCGCATGACCTCAACATCGGGTCGCTGCCGTTCGCGCGGGGGGAGGGTATTGCGCAGTACACCTCGGATTCCCGTTTCAACGAGATCGTCTCCGAGCGTGCCGCGCAGGGCAGCTCGGAGCGTCCCGAGATCTCACTCGGTGCGCTGCGCACGCTCGTCAATATCGCGCGGAATACGCCGGGATCGTTGCTACGCAACATTATTCGACCTGAGCCGCGCGTCGGTGTGCAGACCTTCCTCGACATCTACTCGCGACCCTCGCTGAGTTGGACGCAGATCGAGGGTTTGCGGGAGCGGACGTCACTGCCGATCGTCCTCAAGGGCGTACTGCATCCCGACGACGCGCGGCGTGCCGTCGACACGGGCGTCGACGGCATCATCGTCTCCAACCACGGGGGTCGCCAGATCGACGGTTCTATCAGTTCTGTCGACGCACTCGCCGCGATAGCGCCTGTCGTCGACGGTCGGATCAAAGTGCTCGCCGACTCGGGGATCTATTCCGGCGCAGACGTTTTCAAGGTGCTGGCGCTCGGAGCCGACGCGGTGTGCATCGGGCGTCCGCATATGTACGGGCTTGCCCTCGCCGGTGCCGACGGTGCTCGCGACGCCGTCGCGAACATCATCGCCGAACTCGACCTGACACTCGGTCTCGCAGGACACATGAGCGTCGACGAACTCACGCCGGAGGCGTTGGCCACCGTCGAGTGAGCCTCGCGGCCCGTATCAGACCAGTGGTCGGCCGGTGCGGATACGGCGTCGTACGTCGGCCAGAAGAACGTTGAATGGGAATTGCTGCAACGGTTTCGGTAGGTGACGCACGACGCGTCGAACAATTGCGTTGTGGACGTCGAAGACGGTCTGCTGCCGCGGGGTGAACTCGACGTCCATCTTGTCGCGGAAGTCTTCGGGCAGGAACCCGATCGTCATGATGTACGACCACCAGCCGCCGAGTCGTGACACGACCGGGCCTGCGAACTCCATGCGCGCGATCGACAAGAGGTGTTCTCGGATCGGAGGATCGATCTCGAGCGTGGAAATTGTGTTCTGCCAATAGGTTTCGAAGTCTGCGCGCGTGGCGGGCCACATCTGTGGCGGAACCTGCAGGGTGGTACCCATGACCGCGCCCGCACGGTAGGTCTCCTCCGAGATGATCGACGGATCGCCGTAGATGTGTTGGACGTCTTCCCAACCCTTGTACAAACACGCTGCGACCCAGAGTTGCAGGGCCGGGTCGAAAGCGTTGTAGGCGACCGGACTGTCGGCGGTGGAGTGGACCTTGGCGTGCGCCCGGCCGACGGCCCTTCGGTACGCCTTACGGTCCGCAGGTGAACCCATTGCGGCGACAGCGAGGTAGCTCAGCGTCGTCCTGGTTCGTTTGACCGGATGCTTGAACAGGTTTCCCGAGTCGACGCGGCTCTCGTAGACGCCGTAGCCCACGGCGGGCATCGCGAGCTGCATGATCACGTTCGCCGGGCCCGCGAGTGCTGCGGCGCCGAGCATCGTGAGATCGGAACTGTCGATCTCGTCGCGCGCAGTTGCTGGGTGGTCTGACTGCGTGTCGGGCACCGTCATCGCGGCGGCTCCTATCTGGTAACGACTGTTGCCTGATTCAACGCCGGTGTTGTGACAGATGTCAAGATGGTCTGCGTGAGCGAAGAACTGCGCACCTACAGCGGGGTGAAGGGGGACGAGCGCGTCGCGCGCCGACGCACCGCCCTTATGGATGCCGCGCTCGAGTTGCTCGGTGGGCAGCCGCCGCATTCGGTGACGGTTCGTGGGGTGTGCGGCGCGGCGTCGCTCAATCCGCGCTACTTCTACGAGAGTTTCGAGACGGTAGACGCGCTGGTCGCAGCCACCTACGACCGCGTGATCGACGAGATCTCACACGACGCGCTCGCGGCCTTCGCCACCGGCGAAGACGTCGGCGACAAGGTGCGTGCCGCTGTCGCGACGATCGTCTCGATCATCGACTCCGACCGTCGCAAAGGGCGACTGTTGTTCTCGCCGATACTGACCAGTCCGGTCCTTGCCGCGAAGCGACGTGATTCGACGGCCGTCTTCGCGGCCATCACACTCAGCACCGCGTCCGCTGCACTGCACACCGCTCCCAGTCCGCAGGCCGTAGGGGCTGCTCAATTCCAGGTCGGGGGACTCGCGCGCCTACTGTCGGCGTGGCTCGACGACGAGGTGCCGCTGGGTCGAGACGAGGTCGTCGACCTCAGCGTCGCATTGATGATGTCGCTGGTGCCTGCGGTGACGCGGAGGGGATAGGGATATGTTGGATGCCATGAGTAGCGGCGTCGAGGATGCGGAAGTGGAGGAGCAGACCGGGCGTTGGCGCGATTTCGGCGAGCCCGAGTTGCCCGTTCCGCTCGCAGCTGCACTCGGGGCTTTCGCCGAGCACGGCTACCACGGCACGTCCGTGCGTGAGATCGCCGCGCGGGCCAACCTGTCCGTTCCGGGGCTCTACCACCACTATCCGTCGAAGCAGTCGCTGCTCCAGGGTCTGCTCGACAGGACGATGATGGATCTGCTCGCGCGGTCGGAGCAGGCTGTTGCCGAGGCCGGGCCCGAACCGGTCGACCAATTCGACGCGGTGGTCGAGTCGTTGCTGCGTTTTCATATGTACCGGCGCGAGCAGGCGTTCGTCGGTTCGACCGAGATTCGCAGTCTCGACAGTTCGTACAAGCAGACCTACATCGGCCTGCGCGACCGTCAGCAGCGGATGGTCGACGAGATCGTGTTCGCTGGGGTCGAAGCGGGCGACTTCCGTACGAGCTATCCCAAAGATGCTGCGCGTGCGGTCACCACGATGTGCGTCGGCGTCTCGACCTGGTTCAAGCTAGATGGGGAACTGGGCCCGGACGAGCTGATCGCACGTAATCTGGACTTGTCGAGGGCGACCGTCGGATACGTTGAGCGCTGAAGCGCTTCGCGGCTGGATGGGTTGACCTGAGTCGACGGTCTCTGGCAGTCTTGGGCACCGAACGAGCGATCGGTCGGAGCGATCCGGCGTGGAGTTCGAGCGTCGAACCTGCGTTGCACCCCGAGGATGGAGACCTGATGGCAGTGGAACTGGGCTATTCGCCCGAGGTTGACGATCTGGTGAAGAGGACGACCGCATTCATCCACGAGGTCGTCCTGCCGATCGAGAATGCGAATGATGGCGACATCACCGCGGCAGGCGGCGACGATCTGCGACGTGATCTCAATCGCCAGGCCAAGGAGTTGGGCATCTTCGCGCCGCACGCTCCCGTCGAGATGGGCGGTCACGGACTCTCGATGTCGGATCGTGTTCCGGTCTTCGAGGCGGGCGGGTACTCGACATTCGGGCCGGCAGCGCTGCACATCGGAGCGCCCGACGAGGGCAATGTACACATGCTCGCCCACATTGCCGACGACGAGCAGAAGCTCAAATACCTTGCGCCACTTGCCAATGGCGACGTGCGTTCGGCGTTCGCGATGACCGAGCCCGCGCCGGGGGCGGGCTCCGATCCCAACCAACTCCGCACGGAGGCGACCAGGGTCGACGGTGGGTGGAAGATCAACGGCGAGAAGCGATTCATCACCGGAGCCGAGGGCGCGGGCTTCTACATCATCATGGCGCGTACCGCCGGAGCGCCAGGTGACCGTGGCGGCGCGACGATGTTCCTCGCGCCCGGTGACACGCCAGGTATCGAGGTCACGCGCCACATCCACACCACCGATCGCGCGATGATCGGCGGCCACTGCGAAGTGCGCTTCACCGATGTCTTCGTTCCCGATGCCGACGTGCTCGGCGAGGTCGACCAGGGGTATCGCTACGCCCAGGTGCGGCTGGGTCCGGCGCGCATGACGCACGTCATGCGCTGGCTCGGCGTCGCTGTGCGCTGTCACGAGGTGGCCGTCGACTACGTCGCACACCGCAACGGATTCGGCGGAACACTCGGCGATCTCGGCATGATCCAACAGATGGTGGCCGACAACGAGATCGACCTCGCGGCGTCGCGTGCCCTGTTGGTCAAGGCGTGCTACGAACTCGATCAGGGGCGTCACGCATCGTCGGAAACCTCGATCGCCAAGACCTTTGCCGCAGAGGCATATTCGCGAATCGTCGACCGATCGATCCAGATGTGCGGTGGACTCGGCGTCTCCGACGATCTGCCACTCGCACGCCTGCAGCGTGAACTGCGTCCCTTCCGCATCTACGACGGTCCGTCCGAGGTGCACCGCTGGGCCCTTGCGCGCAGGGCCGTCGGGCGTGCACGCAAGAATCGCGCATCGACCCAGCAGGGAGAGAACGCATGAGCACCGCAGAGCTGGTACTCGAACCGCAAGCGCTGCAACGATTTCTGGTTGACAACGGGGTCGACGTCGCGGGACCGCTCGACGTCGAGTTGATCAGCGGCGGAAAGTCGAATCTCACGTTCATGGTCTCCGACGGCGTGCACCGCTGGGTTGCGCGCAGGCCTCCGACAGGTGGCCTCACGCCCTCGGCGCACGACATGGGTCGGGAATGGGCTGTCACGTCGGCGCTTTCGCGCACCGACGTCCCGGTTGCCACGCCGGTCGCCTTCGATACCGACGGCTCGGTGCTCGGCGCGCCGTGCACCGTCGTCGAATTCGTCGACGGGACGGTGATTCGAACCGGCGACGACCTCTCGGCACTCTCCGACGACGAGGTGACACGCAATGCCGAGGGGTTGATCTCGACCCTTGCCGCGCTGCACGCCGTCGACTTCGAGGCGGTCGGGCTCGGGGAGTTCGGTAGGCCAACGGGTTTCGCGGGTCGGCAGGTGAAG
>NZ_LZMO01000226.1:0-49452 GCF_001665715.1 Gordonia sp. 852002-10350_SCH5691597 | reverse complement strand
CCAGCCCGGCCCCGGGGGCGGGGGGGATTCCCCGGGCGTAGCGGGGGGGGCGGGCCACCACACCCGGGTGGGGGGCCGGGGGGGCCTACGCGTCCCCCCGGGCCACCGAACGGGCTGATGGGTCCTGACTAGCTGATGGGGCCCAGGGTATTGCCGGTCGGAATTCCCGAGCAGTAGGTCGCGGGACGCCCAGCGAAACGGTCGGCGAGGAACTTCTCCGCATCGGGTGCCCAGGGCAGGAATGCATCGAAGTGACTGAGCTTGGGATAGGTCTTGTATTGCGTAGGAACTCCTTCACGGCAGTACTTGGTCGCCAATCCCTGCACGTCGCCGTCGATCATGATCCCGTCGCCGGTTCCGTCGACGTTGCAGACACCGAGGAACATCGGATTTCTCGGCTTGCCGACCCAACCCATGAAGTTCTGGTTGAAGGCTTGCGGGATCCCCGGGACGGTCAACAGCCCCGGATGCTGCGGTAGCAGCAATTGTGTGTCGGTCAGTCCCGGATATTTGGTCGCGAAGTTGATCAGGCACTGCCCCTGGGTCTGCGCGAGTGTTTGGGTTCCCTTGGGGGACAGGTACTGGCCGATGTTGAGGTCGAAGGTCGCGTTGTAGACGTTCATGAGCGCGGGGATCACGCCCGCCCACTGCTTGCTTCCGTTGACATAGGGCAGGTTGTGCGACGGCTGGACGAGGACTCCACCCGCGGCGGCGCCGACGATGTGGAGTTCGGGAGCGTAGCTCGCGGCGAGGTCGGCGCCGAAGCCGGTGGGCACCGATCCGCCCGAGTAGCCGAAGAGCCCGACCGGCGTCGACGAGGGCAGGCGCAGATGTCGCTCAGCGGTACGGATGCTATCGAGAGCGGTCTGCGCGGACTCGCGCCCCATCGTCCAGCGCATCTTCAAGCCTTCATAGTCGGGGACCACGACGGTGTATCCCTGCGCAAGAAATGAGCCGATGATGATGTCGTCGAATTCCGGTCCGCGGCCGGTATTGCCACCGCGGAGAGCGTACGAGGGATCGCATTGTGACCCGAGTGCGTCATAGGGGGAGTGATACGAGATCAGTTTTCGCGGTCCGGATGTCAACGGCTCGATGATGGAGGTGACTGCTGCCGTCGGCGTGCCGAACTGATCCGTGGTGCGGAACAGGATCTGCGTCGCAACTGCCGGAAACCTCTTGTCGCCGTAGGCCAATTGGACGACGCGAGTCTTCAGTGGGGCACCGGGTGCGACGTGGGTGAGACTTCGCTGCGTGCCGTAGAAGGGGTTCTGGGATGGAGGCTTCAATGGACTCGCGGAACCTGTTGCGGGCACGAGGAAAACCCGTGAGCGTCGCCGCCAAGAGTGCCGCAACAAATCCGGACAATGCGACCCAGAATGGCCGAGTGGGGCGTATCACGCTCGGAATGCTAATTCGAATAAAGGCTCTTCGCAAACTATATCGTGAATCCATCAATTCACGTTTTCTAGAAAATGTTCGCGGAGAGAATTTTCGAATCGTACGTGCTTTCTTGGTGATCGATACGGGATTTGGGTGGGTACAACCACGCGCCCGGCCGCGCCGGTGCTCGGGCGCGTCGTCGGGTCGAAGCACGGTTAATCCTTCGTAACTACCGGGTGGATTGCACCGGAAGCCAGTAAGTTATTGCGAAGTGCCGACGGTGTGTCGGTGTGTGGTCTCGAGGCGCTCATGGGGGCGCCGGGGGAAGGATTTCGATGCGACTTCAGCATTCGACACGTTCGCGACGATGGCGATTCGGCGGTCTGTTCACCGCGCTTGTGGCTGTTCTGACACTGGTACTCGCCGGATGTACCAACAATGAATCCGACGAAGGCGGTGGCGAGGCGGCAGCCAGCTCGTCGAAGGCAGTGGAGGTCGCCAAGGTCGATTCCATCGCCGCGCTGGTACCCGCACCGATCCGGCAGTCGGGCCAGCTGATCGTCGGTGTCAACGTTCCCTACTCGCCCAACGAGTTCAAGGATCCCTCCGGCAACATCGTCGGCTACGACGTGGATCTCATGAACGCCGTCTCCGGCGTCCTGGGTCTCAAGCCGGTGTACAAGGAAGCCGACTTCGACAAGATCATCCCGGCGATCCAGCAGGGCACCTATAACGTGGGCATGTCGTCGTTCACCGACAGCAAGGAGCGCGAGCAGCAGGTCGACTTCGTCACCTACTACAACGCCGGTGTGCAGTGGGCCCAGCAGAAGGGCGGCAACATCGACCCGAACAACGCCTGCGGTAAGCGGGTTGCCGTGCAGTCGACCACCGTCGAGGACACCGACGAGGTTCCTGCCAAGAGCAAGGCATGCACCGATGCGGGCAAGCCTGCGATCGAGAAGGTGAAGTTCGACAGCCAGGACGAAGCAACCAACGCGCTCGTGCTCGGCAAGGTCGACGCGATGTCGGCGGATTCGCCCGTGACCGCGTACGCGATCAAGCGCTCGAACGGCAAGCTCGAGGCTGCCGGTGGAGTGTTCGACTCGGCGCCCTACGGCTACCCGGTGCAGAAGGGGTCGTCGTTGACGCAGGCTCTGCAGCAGGCCGTGCAGCACCTCATCGACAACGGTCAGTACAAGCAGATCGCCGAGAACTGGGGCGTCGAGGCCGGCGCCATCCAGAAATCTGTGATCAACGGCGCGGTCAGCTGACCTGTGTCGACGCCGTCTGACGGCCGAGTCGGGGTCGACTCCGCGAAAGTGGAGCCGACCCCGATCAAGGCCGTACCACTCAAACATCCCGGTCAGTGGATCGCCGCGGCGATCGTGCTCATCCTCGTCGCGCTGTTCATCTACGGCGCGGCCACCAACAAGGCGTATGCGTGGGACACCTACGCCAAGTACCTGTTCGACACCCGCATCATGTCGGGCGTCGGCTACACACTCGCGCTGACGGTCCTGTCGATGGTGATCGCAATCGTGCTGGGTGTGGTGTTGGCGATCATGCGCCTGTCGCCGAATCCGGTTCTCCGTGCGACGTCGTGGGTCTACCTGTGGATCTTCCGCGGTACCCCGGTCTATGTGCAGCTGGTGTTCTGGGGCCTGTTCCCGTCGATCTACAAGCGGATCGACCTCGGTATCCCGTTCACGGTGCAGTTTGCACACTTCGACATCCAGTCGCTGAACGCGGCATTTCTGTTCGCGGTCATCGGCCTGGCTCTGAACGAGGCCGCCTACATGGCGGAGATCGTGCGCGCGGGTGTGTCATCTGTGGGTGAGGGGCAGACCGAGGCGTCGGTGGCGCTGGGTATGACGTGGTCGCAGACCATGCGCAGAACGGTGCTCCCGCAGGCGATGCGAGTGATCATCCCGCCGACAGGCAACGAAGTCATCAGCATGCTCAAGACGACCAGCCTCGTGGCCGCGGTGCCGTTCAGCCTCGAACTCTATGGACGTGCGCGTGACATCTCGGGCGTGATCTTCCAGCCGATTCCGCTGCTGATGGTCGCGTCGACCTGGTACCTCGTGGTGACGAGCATCCTGATGGTCGGTCAGTACTACCTCGAGCGGTATTACGCGAAGGGTGCGACACGGGCGATGACGAACAAGCAGCGTAAAGCGCAGGCGACATTGACGGAGTCGAAAGGTGCCCCGCATGGCGGGGGTGGACAACTATGACGGAAGCAGCCGACGCTACCGCTGACCAGCCGATGGTGCTCGCCGACCGCGTCTGTAAGAGCTTCGGTACCACCCAGGTTCTCAAGGGGATCTCGCTCGAAGTGCAACGCGGTGAAGTGCTCTGCATCATCGGCCCGTCCGGCTCGGGAAAGTCGACGTTCCTGCGCTGTGTCAATCACCTCGAGGAGGTCAACGCCGGTCGACTCTACGTCGACGGTGACCTGATCGGATACCGCGAACGCGGTGGCAAGCTCTATGAGATGAGTCCGAAGGACGCGGCCAAGCAGCGCCGCGACATCGGCATGGTGTTCCAGCACTTCAATCTGTTCCCGCATCGGACGGTGCTCGAGAACGTGATCGAGGCGCCGACGCAGGTCAAACGAAAGAACAAGGCCGAGGCCACTTCTCGCGCCGAGTACCTGCTGGAGCGCGTCGGACTCGCCGACAAGGCGCAGTCGTATCCGTCGCAACTCTCCGGCGGGCAGCAGCAGCGCGTCGCGATCGCCAGAGCGCTGGCGATGGAGCCGAAACTGATGCTCTTCGACGAGCCGACGTCGGCGCTCGACCCCGAGCTGGTCGGTGATGTGCTCGGCGTGATGCGGGAACTCGCCTCGACAGGCATGACCATGCTCGTGGTCACGCACGAGATGGGCTTCGCCCGCGAGGTTGCCGACCAGCTGGTGTTCATGGACGGCGGCGTCGTCGTCGAACAGGGAGATCCGCGAGAGGTGCTCGCGAACCCGCAGCACGAGCGGACCAAGGCGTTCCTCTCGAAGCTGTTGTGATCGGCCCCGCTGTGATCGGTTCAGCTGTGATCGGTTGCGTTGTGCTCAGCCGGGTTTGACGCAACAGAACACCGCGGTGCCCGGAAAGTACTGTCCCCGAAGCGGACTCCACTGACCCCACTCGTCCTCGAGGTCGTCCGGCCATTCCGGCTCGACGATGTCGTCGAGGATGAGTCCGGCAGCGCGGATGTCACGGACCCGATCGCCGATGGTGCGGTGATGTTCGACGTAGGTGACCGTGCCGTCGGCGTCGACCTCGGAATAGGGGGTCCTGCTGAAGTACGGCATCGTGACGGTCAGCCCGGCAGGCCCTGGGTCGTCGGGAAACATCCAGCGCATCGGGTGATTCACCGAGAACACCCAGCGGCCGCCCGGCCGTAGGACGCGCGCGGCCTCCGCCATCACCCGGCCGGGTTCGGCGACGAAAGGCACTGCGCCGAAAGACGAGAAGGCGATATCGAAGCTCTCGTCGGCAAAGGGCAGCGACTCTGCGGTCGCCTGAACGAGCGGTACCCGCGGTTCCTCGAATCGCTTCATGGTGGCGAGTCCGTGATCGAGCATCTTCTGCGACAGATCGAGTCCGATGGCGCGCGCACCACGGGCGACGAGCCACCGTGAACACGGCGCGGAACCGCACCCGATCTCGAGGATGTCGCGGCCGGCGACATCGCCGAGTAGGTGAACGTCTCCCTCTCGCAATCGTTCTGGCCCCCACACGAACTCGCCGCCACGGGAGTCGGAGCCGAGGAAACCGCCGTGTTCGCGGTGATAGTCCTGTGCCTCTGCGTCCCACCAGGTGCGGCTCGCAGCCTCGCTCGTCGACGAATCGATTCGTCCGAGCAGTCGCGGCGCGTGCGGAGTCTCGTCGTCGCCGATCACCTGCATGAGTCTAGATCCGTCGCGGCCGCCAACCCCTGGGAGTCATTCGCCCGAGTCCGAACTCTCGTGACGCTTGCCGAGGACGACATCTGTCCGACTATCGCCGTCCCAACGTCGGATCGCGGTGATGGTCGCGAGAGCGCCGTCAGGGCGACCGCTGTGAGAGGACAGATCGAGCGCGGCCACGACGTCGCCGAGAGTGTCCGAGTGCACGCGGCGCGCCATCGTGACGTGTGGAGTCCACGATCCGGGCAGCGAGTGGGAGAAGACGCCCGGCTCGTCGTCGGCGGTGAACGCGTGGCCGGACAGCGCCTCGACCACCCGCATATGGGCGGCCAGCAAGCGAGCCGTCGGCACCACCAGCAGTGCGACGACGAGGCGGTCGTCACGGCCGAAGACCAGCGGTGCCCCGATGGTGACCGGAATCGGAAGGGTTTCGGTGCACTGATGTATCGAGTGGTCGGCGGCTGCGTCGATCCGATGCGTCGCGGCGGCCGTGACGTGCGGGCGGTTGGTGGGCGACGGATTTCTGCCTGCGTTGGGCAGGTTCGACGCCGCGAGCGCATCCCACAGCGCGCGCAGGCGACGTTCCGACTCGTCGTCGAAGAGGAATTCGACCGAATGCGCCAACGTTGCACCTCTCGCGTCTCGTCGTACCCCTGCTGTGTCGTGTGCCTGCTGTGTCGTGTGCGCGGTGGCGGGATGCACTCAGAAGTGGTATTTGCCCAGCACAACGCCGCTAGAGTAAGGTGGACAAAGCGCGTGGAGGCATCTTTCGCGCAGTTCAGCTTGTCGTCACCTGGACGTCACCCTCGTGTGATGACCTGGGAGAACGTTGATCGGTCGCACTGTGATCGAGATGCGCGTCGCCTGACATCGCTGTTCAAACAATGTGAACTGTACCTACTACATACCTGTCCGGAGCAACTCAACATATGTCGTCCCCCACGATCACCTCGCCGCAAGTAGCCGTCAATGACATCGGCTCGGCTGAGGACTTCCTCGCAGCCATCGACTCCACGATCAAGTACTTCAACGATGGCGACATCGTCGAAGGGACCATCGTCAAGGTCGATCGGGACGAGGTTCTGCTCGACATCGGTTACAAGACCGAAGGCGTGATCCCCTCTCGTGAACTGTCGATCAAGCACGACGTCGACCCCTCTGAGGTCGTCAACGTCGGTGACGAGGTCGAGGCTCTTGTTCTCACCAAGGAGGACAAAGAAGGCCGCCTCATCCTGTCCAAGAAGCGCGCTCAGTACGAGCGTGCCTGGGGCACCATCGAGGAGCTCAAGGAAAAGGACGAGGCCGTCAAGGGCACCGTCATCGAGGTCGTCAAGGGCGGCCTGATCCTGGACATCGGCCTGCGCGGCTTCCTCCCGGCATCGCTCGTGGAGATGCGTCGTGTGCGGGATCTGCAGCCGTACATCGGCAAGGAGATCGAAGCCAAGATCATCGAGCTCGACAAGAACCGCAACAACGTGGTGCTGTCGCGTCGTGCATGGCTCGAGCAGACCCAGTCCGAGGTCCGCAGCGAGTTCCTGCACCAGCTCCAGAAGGGCCAGGTCCGCAAGGGCGTCGTGTCCTCGATCGTCAACTTCGGTGCGTTCGTCGATCTCGGCGGCGTCGACGGTCTGGTCCACGTTTCCGAGCTCTCCTGGAAGCACATCGATCATCCGTCCGAGGTCGTCACCGTTGGTGACGAGGTCACCGTCGAGGTTCTCGACGTCGATCTCGACCGCGAGCGTGTGTCGTTGTCGCTCAAGGCAACTCAGGAAGACCCGTGGCGTCAGTTCGCCCGCACCCATGCGATCGGTCAGATCGTGCCGGGCAAGGTCACCAAGCTGGTTCCGTTCGGTGCGTTCGTCCGCGTCGACGACGGCATCGAGGGCCTCGTGCACATCTCCGAGCTGGCCGAGCGCCACGTCGAGGTTCCGGACCAGGTTGTCGCCGTCGGCGACGACGCGATGGTCAAGGTCATCGACATCGACCTCGAGCGTCGTCGTATCTCGCTGAGCCTCAAGCAGGCCAACGAGGACTACACCGAGGAGTTCGACCCCTCGAAGTACGGCATGGCCGACAGCTACGACGAGCAGGGCAACTACATCTTCCCCGAGGGCTTCGACGCCGAGACCAACGAATGGCTCGAAGGCTACGAGAAGCAGCGTGAGGAGTGGGAGAACCGCTACGCCGAGGCCGAGCGTCGCCACAAGATGCACACCGCGCAGATCGAGAAGTTCGCTGCTGCCGCAGCCGAGGCCGAGAAGGCCCCGCAGGACTACTCGTCGGCATCGTCGGAGAGCCGCAGCGCTTCGTCGAGCAGCGCTCCCGCATCGACGGGTGGCTCGCTGGCCAGCGACGAGCAGCTCGCCGCACTGCGCGAGAAGCTGTCGGGCAACGCCTGATAGTCGCGTCTCGCACGTAAACGCCAAGAGCGCCTTCCGGATTCGTCCGGAAGGCGCTCTTGTTCGTGGCACGGCCCTGCCGGTGCCGTCGGCGTGACCAGCAGGGCAAAGGAATAAGCTGTTGACAATAATTTTCATTAACGTGTTCACTCGTCCGCGTGCATTCACATCGGACAAAAATGACTACGTGGACCGCCCTCGCAACCGTCGCAGCATGCCTTGTGGCAGGGTGCGGTGCCCCTGACACCGACTTCGACGCGCAGAACGCCGCGTCGTCCGCCACGGCGGGCCCGACTGAAGAGCAGCACGCGGTCGGTCGGCTGGCGTTGACCTACGACGGCGGTGTGCTGGTCTATGACGCCGACTCATTGACACAGGTCGGCGACATCAAAGTCGACGGATTCGTCCGTCTCAACAGCGCCGACAACGGGCGCGACGTCCTGATCAGCGAATCGGATGGATTCCACGTCCTCGACATGGGTGTATGGACCCGCCGACACGGGGATCACGGCCACCACTACTCATCGTCACCTCGCATGACCGACATCACCTTCGGCGGTGAGGAGCCGGGACATGCCGTGTCGTTCGAGGACCGGTTGACGTTGTTCTCCGACGGCACGGGTGAGGTCACGGTCGTGGAGCCGGTCGCGCTGGCGCAGGGAAAGGCCGCGTCGACGACGTACACGGCACCCGAACCGCATCACGGAGTCGCCGTGTCACGCGGCGACGGCTCTCTCGTCGTGACTCTCGGCAATGAGAACGAACGGTCGGGGATCGCGATACTCGACAAGCAGCGCGGGGAGATCACTCGCAGCGATGAGTGCCCGGGCGTCCACGGAGAGGCAGGTGCAGCGAACGGAGTACTCACCTTCGGGTGCGAAAACGGCATTCTCATCGTGCGAGGAAACGAGATCACGAAAGTAGCGAGCCCCGACTCGTACGGCCGCATCGGGAATCAGGCCGGTACTGCCGCCTCGCCGATCGTTCTCGGCGACTACAAGACCGACAAGAACGCTGACCTCGAGCGACCGAATCGGTTCACACTCACCGACACCCGTACTGCCACGCTGCGGGTCGTGCCGATCGACTCGAGTTACAGTTTCCGATCCATCGAGCGTGGCCCCGACGGGCAGGCCGTGATTCTCGGCACCGACGGTAACCTCCACGTCTTCGATCCGCAGTCAGCGGCTCAGGTCGCGTCGATCCCGGTGATCCGGGCGTGGGCCGAGCCCGACGAATGGCAGTCGCCGATGCCGAACCTCTTCATTCAGGGCGATCGGGCGTACGTGAGTGAACCGTCGACCAAGACCCTCTACGCCGTCGACCTCACCGCGGCGAAGGTCGTCGGTAGGGTGTCGCTGCCGCACGAGACGATCGAGCTCACCGGCGTCACCGGCTGATCGGGTCGCCACTCGGATGATCGTGATGACTCGGCGTTTGCGACACTGGAGGCTGTGATCCGAGTGGGACTCTCCGGCGGCATCGGAGCCGGCAAATCAACCGTGGCCAAGACCTTCGTGGAGCGGGGTGGGTACCACATCGACGCCGACAAGATCGCCCGCGAGGTCGTCGAACCGGGCACGCCCGGTCTGACGCAGTTGGTCGAGGCTTTCGGCGACGACATCCTGGCCGCCGACGGGACGCTCGATCGACCAGCGCTGGCCGCCAAAGCCTTCGTCGACGACGAGAGTCGGCAGAAGCTCAACTCGATCACGCATCCGCTGGTCGGTGCTCGCACGCAGGAACTGCTCGCTCAAGCTGCGTCGAATGCCATTGTGGTGCAAGATATCCCGCTGCTCGTCGAAGGCAACATGGCTCCGTTCTTCCATCTCGTGGTGATCGTGGGGGCCGACGAGGAGCTGCGCGTCCAACGCCTGACCGAGCTGCGTGGCATGCCCGAGGACGACGCGCGCGCCCGAATCCGCGCCCAGGCCACCGACGAACAGCGACGGGCCGTCGCTGACGTCTGGCTCGACAACTCGGGCACGCCAGACGATCTCGCGGCGGCTGCCGCCGAGCTCTGGGACGAGCGGTTGGTGCCCTACGAGGAGAATGTGCGCTCGCGAACGATCGTCCCCGGACCGTTGGAACTGGCTGCTCCGGAGCCGGCATGGGCGGCTATAGGTGCGCGACTGGTCAATCGACTGTGGGCACTCGTCGGCGACAAGGCGTCGGCGATCGATCACATCGGTTCGACGGCGGTGCCGGGGCTGATCGCGAAGCCGACCATCGACATCCAGGTCACCGTGGCCGACCTCGACGTCGCGGATGCTCTGGCCGACGTGCTTGCCGACGGCGGGTTCCCGCGTGATCCGAAGACCACCAGCGACCGGCCGAAGCCGGATCCGGAGACCGGCTCGGTCGATGAGGGCCTCTGGGGCAAGAGGTTCCACGGTTCGGCCGATCCTGGACGGTCGGTCAATGTGCATCTGCGGGCGCAGGGTTCACCGGGCGGTCGGTTCGCCGTCGAGTTCCGCGATTGGATGCGGTCCGACGCCGCAGCACGTGACGAGTACGCCGAGGTCAAGCGGGCCGCACTGGCTGCAGCCGACGGCGACCGCGACGCCTACGTCTCGGCGAAGGAACCCTGGTTCGACAGCGCGTATGCGCGAGTCGCCGCCTGGCGTGCCGATCGTCGGGAGATGTAGCGCCATCAGCCGTCGAGCCACGACACATGCCCACCGCTCGCGACGTCGAGCCACTTCTGGATGTCGTGGTCGTGTTCTGCCGCACCAACCAGTGCGCGTCGGGCGATATGGACGGCTTCCTCACATTCGACGGTCGACAACAGGCCGGCTATGTGTGCCTCGAACAGTTCGTCGACGTCGATGAGTTCCAGTGGGCGACCGGGGACGTCGACCAGATCGAGATACCAGTCCTCGGCGTGCCAGCGGCCGTCGGTGTCGGGGCCCTGGAAACGCCCGATGTCGAGGTAGAGGCGCTGCCCGGTCCGGTGTCCTTCGACGAAGTGGAAGATGTTGGCGCGAAGTCCGAGCGCAGGAAGAAGCCAGGACTCGAGATGGCTGAATCTGGGGTGATCGGCGGTGCGCGACATGTAGAGACCGAACGAGGCCTCCTCGTAGCGTTCCACCGGACGGACGAATCCCTTGTTGTCGGTATTGATCATCGCGGGCACGTCGAAGATCTCCCGCTTCGGCGGGTGCAGATCGGACATCGTCACACCCTAACCGCAGGTCACGGGGTGTGCGTGAATCCGGAACAGAATTGTCACAGGTCGCGTTTACCCTGGCACTATGGCTTTTGCTACCGAACACCCGATTCTCGCGCACTCCGAGCACCGTCCGGTCGGTGCCGTCGAACGTACCGAGGGTCGGTTCGAGGTGGTCAGCGAGTATGAGCCCGCAGGTGACCAGCCGAAGGCGATCGACGACCTCGAACGTCGCATCGCGGCGGGGGAGCGCGACATCGTCCTTCTCGGCGCCACCGGTACCGGTAAATCCGCGACCACCGCGTGGTTGATCGAGCGGGTCCAGCGCCCGACGCTCGTGATGGCGCCCAACAAGACGCTTGCTGCGCAGCTCGCCAACGAGCTTCGAGAGATGTTGCCGCACAACGCTGTCGAGTACTTCGTCTCGTACTACGACTACTACCAACCCGAGGCGTACATCGCCCAGACCGACACCTACATCGAGAAGGACTCGTCGATCAACGACGACGTCGAGCGTCTGCGACACTCGGCGACGTCGAGCCTGCTGTCACGACGAGACGTGGTGGTCGTCGCTTCGGTGTCGTGCATCTACGGTCTCGGCACGCCGCAGTCCTACCTCGACCGTTCGGTCGAGGTAGAAGTCGGCGACGAGATCGACCGCGACGCACTGCTCCGGTTGCTGGTCGACGTGCAGTACACACGCAACGACATGTCGTTCACCCGCGGTAGCTTCCGTGTCCGGGGCGACACCGTCGAGATCATCCCGTCGTACGAAGAGTTGGCGGTGCGGATCGAGTTCTTCGGTGACGAGGTAGAGGCGCTCTATTACCTGCATCCGTTGACCGGCGATGTGGTGAGACAGGTCGACACGCTGCGCATCTTCCCCGCGACGCACTATGTCGCGGGACCTGAGCGCATGGAGAAGGCCATGACGAGCATCGAGGAAGAGCTCGAGGCGCGTCTCGCCGACCTCGAGGGCAAGGGCAAACTCCTCGAGGCGCAGCGCCTGCGCATGCGGACCAGCTACGACCTCGAGATGATGCGGCAGGTCGGGTTCTGCTCGGGCATCGAGAACTACTCGCGCCACATCGACGGCAGGCCTGCGGGCAGCGCCCCCGCAACGCTGATCGACTATTTCCCCGATGACTTCCTGCTCGTGATCGACGAGTCGCATGTGACGGTTCCGCAGATCGGCGGCATGTACGAGGGTGACATGTCGCGCAAGCGCAATCTGGTCGACTTCGGGTTCCGGTTGCCCTCTGCGGTCGACAACCGTCCGCTCACCTGGGACGA
Source organism: Gordonia sp. 852002-10350_SCH5691597 (assembly GCF_001665715.1). Taxonomy (NCBI): domain Bacteria; kingdom Bacillati; phylum Actinomycetota; class Actinomycetes; order Mycobacteriales; family Gordoniaceae; genus Gordonia; species Gordonia sp. 852002-10350_SCH5691597. The sequence continues at coordinate 37,301 of NZ_LZMO01000226.1, read as the reverse complement.
GTTCGTCGGACGCATCGGGCAGACGGTCTATTTGTCCGCGACGCCTGGCGCATACGAACTCGGCCAGTCCAACGGAGAGTTCGTCGAGCAGGTGATCCGCCCGACCGGGCTGGTCGATCCGCAGATCGTGGTGAAGCCGACGAAGGGGCAGATCGACGATCTGGTCCACGAGATCCGCGACCGTACCGAGCGCGATGAACGCGTGCTGGTGACGACGTTGACCAAGAAGATGGCCGAAGACCTCACCGACTACCTCCTCGAACTCGGTATCCGGGTGCGGTACCTGCACTCCGAGGTCGACACCCTACGACGGGTCGAGTTGCTGCGGCAGCTCCGGTCGGGCGAATACGACGTGCTGGTCGGTATCAACCTCCTACGCGAGGGACTCGACCTTCCCGAGGTGTCGCTCGTCGCGATCCTCGACGCCGACAAAGAAGGGTTCCTGCGGTCGACGACGTCGTTGATCCAGACGGTCGGGCGTGCCGCCCGTAACGTCTCCGGCGAGGTGCACATGTACGCCGACACGGTCACCGAGTCGATGCGCAACGCGATCGAAGAGACCGAGCGTCGTCGCGAAAAGCAGGTCGCCTACAACAAAGAGCACGGTATCGATCCACAACCGTTGCGTAAGAAGATCGCCGACATTCTCGATCAGGTGTACCGCGAGGCGGAGGATTCGGTCGTCGATGTCGGAGGTTCCGGCCGCAACGCCAGCCGCGGACGGCGAGCGCAGGGAGAGGTCTCCAAGGCGAAGGGCGGTTCCGCAGGAGTCATCGAGAAGCGAGACGTCGGGTCGATGCCACGGGCCGAACTCGCCGATCTGGTCGCGCAGCTCACCGAGCAGATGATGAGCGCGGCTCGCGATCTGCAGTTCGAACTCGCGGGCAGGCTGCGCGACGAGATCGCAGATCTGAAGAAAGAGCTGCGCGGTATGGATGCTGCCGGAATCAAGTAACCGTCTCTGGAAAGTGGGACGTTCGTCCCACTGGGGTTCGGGATGTAGCGATCATCGTGATCATCGGACAAATGTTGCGTGGCACACTATCCTGCCGATTCAGGTGACTCTAGAGTTGTCGTGATCGATGAAGTCCGCGAAGGTGCGGAATCAGACATGTGTGGAGGTCAAGGGATGGGCGCTTACCAGACGATCGTCGTCGGAACGGACGGATCGGAATCGTCGTTGAAGGCGGTCGATCGAGCGGGTGCGATCGCGGGCGATTCGAAATTGGTGATCGCATGCGCATACTTTCCGAACGACCGCGGCGCCGGCGAGGCCGCAGATGTTCTCAAAGACGAGGCCTACCAGGTGACCGGAAGTGCGCCGACCGACGAGATCCTGCGACGGGCGAAAGAGCGAGCATCGAAGTCGGGAGCCACGCAGATCGTCGCGCGCCCGGTGAAGGGCGCACCCGTCGACGCGCTGCTGCAACTGGTCACCGATGTGCAGGCTGATCTACTCGTCGTCGGCAATCGTGGACTCAACTCGATTGCGGGGCGTCTGCTGGGTTCGGTGCCTGCCGACGTCGCGCGTAAGTCTGCGTGCGATGTGCTGATCGTGCACACCACCTAGTTCCGTTCTCATCGAGACCAACAGCCGGGCAGACGCATTCGTCTCCCGGCTGTTGCGCGTGTGCTGCTGGCTGTGATGACTGTCGTGGTGATGCGTGCCGTCGTGATGTGTGCTCAGGGGAGCGTGGCCTGATCCGCCGTGATCGCCGCTACGTCCCTGCCCATTTCACTATAACGCGAGGTAGGGGCCTTGCCGCAAGGCCCCTAACCGGGTGCACAATCGGTGATTCCGCCCCCGCCCAGCCCTTTTCGGAGTCGCCCAGTGCCTGCAGTGACTGACCATGTCTTCAACCTTCCCGCCGGTTCACCGAAATCCGCCTCGACGCGCATCGAGAGCGATGTGCGCTATTTCGCCGACACCGCCGCGGCGCTCGCCGGCACCGTCGACGTCCTCTCGACCAGACTCGATGCCACGCGAAAGGCAGAGGGCGGTGGTGGGCAGCGCGCATCGGATCGCGACCTCGAGATACACCAGTTGACGGGCCGCCTACGGACGCTTCGTCGCTTCGGGCTCGACCTGTGCATCGGCAGGATGACGCTGACCGACGAGCCGGAGCCGGTGTATGTCGGCCGCGTCGGACTGACCGACTCGACGGGCCGTCAACTGCTCGTCGACTGGCGAACCCCAGCCGCTGCTCCGTTCTTCAACGCGACGGCGGCGCAGCCGATGGGGGTGCGCTCGCGCAGACGCTATCGATGGGCGCGCGGGCAGATCACCGACTACTGGGATGAAGTGTTCACCGCGGACGCCGTCGACGACGGGGTATGGCTCGATGGCGATTCGGCGCTGTTCGCAGGCCTTTCGGCGAGTCGGTCGCCACGCATGCGCGACGTGTTGTCGACGATCCAGGCCGACCAGGACGCCATCATCCGCGCCGACTCGGCAGGCGCGCTGGTCGTCGATGGCGGCCCCGGTACAGGAAAGACCGTGGTGGCGCTGCATCGTGCCGCCTATCTGCTCTACTCCGACGCGAGGCTTACGCGTGGCCGCCTCCTGATCGTCGGGCCGCACGAGCAGTACCTGTCGTATGTCGCCGACGTCTTGCCGAGTCTCGGTGAAGAAGGCGTGCAGACGTGCACGTTGCAAGATCTGGTCGCCGGGGGCGACACCGCAGTGCGAGAAGCCGACGACGTTGTGGCATCGCTGAAGTCGACGGCCGGGATGGTCGACGCGATCGAGACTGCGGTGCGATGGTACGAGGAACCGCCTACCGAGTCGCTTCTCGTCGAGACCGAGTGGGCGGATGTGACTCTGCGGCGGCGGGATTGGGCCGAAGCGTTCGCTGCACCCGAGGCGGGCACACCACACAACGAGGCGCGCGGCGTGATCTGGCAGTACCTGGCCGAGACGGTGCAACGACGTATCGGTCACGACGATCTCGACCGGGACGAGGTGCAGGAAGCGTTGCAGCGCAATGAATCTCTCGCTACTGCAGTGGGGCGCGCGTGGCCGATGCTCGACGCGACGGATCTCGTCGGTGACCTGTGGTCGGTTCCCGCGTTCCTCCGAATGTGTGCCCCGTGGTTGACGCCGGATGATCTGCGACTCCTCCAGCGAGAACGTCCGGACGCGTGGACCGACGCCGACCTCCCGCTTCTCGACGCCGCGCGCAACCGATTGGGAGACCGCAGCGCAGACGATCGTCACCGCCGCCGGTCCGCCGCCCTCCGCGCTGAGCGCCGTCGTATGGACTTCGTCGTCGACGACCTCATGGCGTCGACGACCTACGACGACGGCGAGGGCCTGATGTCGATGCTTCGGCAAGACGACCTGCGCGACGTTCTCGTGGACGATTCGGCCGTGCCCGACGTCGAAGCCGACGCTCTCGACGGACCCTTCGCGCACATCATCGTCGACGAGGCGCAGGAACTCACCCCGGCGCAGTGGCGAATGGTGTTGCGGCGCAACCCGTCCGGGAGCATCACGATCGTCGGCGACAGGGCGCAGGCGCGCGCGGGGTTCGCCGAGACGTGGTCGGAGCGACTCCGCAGTGTCGGATGTCGGGACGTGCGCGTCCAGTCGTTGTCGATCAACTACCGAACGCCCGCAGAGATCATGGAGGCGGCTGAACCCGTGATCCGAGCCGCCATACCCGACGCCAACGTTCCGTCGTCGAATCGGAGGCCTTCGGAGCCGGGATCACCGGGGCCGTCGACCGCTACGTATCGATGACCCGCGCGACCCGCGAACTCGTCATCCTACACCCCGAGGAAGGGTGTGCGGGCAATCCGAATGAGCGCTCGACGGTGTGAAGAGCATCGTCGAAAGCCGTTCAGCGACGGGGCATGTCGTCGAGTTCTGCTGGTAGCGGGTCGGCGTTGACCACGACGAGGCGCTGCGTACTGCGGGTCAGTGCGACGTAGAGGTCGCTGTATCCGCGTGGCGACTGAGCGATGAGCGCGCTCGGTTCGACGACGACAGTCGTGTCGAACTCGAGTCCCTTGCAGGTGGTCACGGTGTGGACGCGGGGGAGCTCGTCAATGCCGAGCGCGGATGGGTCGAGGTCGGCGACCGCCCGTGAGGTTTCCTCGAAAAGGCTGTCGGGCACCACCATTCCGGTCAGGCCGCGCAGCTCCGGTCTCGTGGCCTCCTCGATCGCGGTCGCGACGACGTCGGCCGTCGACGCGGTGCGGGCGTACGGATCGATTCCGTTGCTGCGCAACGACGTCGGTGGTGTGAGCGAACCGCCGACATGCGCCAGAACGCGCGCGGCGTAGGTCATGATCTCGCTCGGCGTGCGGTAGTTGACGGTCAACTCGCGCAACTGCCAACGGTTCGCGACGTAGGGTGTCAACACTTCACTCCACGACGTCGTACCCGCGAGGTCGCCGGTCTGTGCGGTGTCGCCGATGATCGTCATCCATCGGTTGGGGATTCGTCGCATCACCATGCGCCACGCCATGCCTGACAACTCCTGCGCTTCGTCGACGATGACGTGACCGAACGTCCAGGTGCGGTCGTTGAATGCGCGCTCTGCGGTGGTCGCGCGTTGCACGTCGGTCTGGCGCGCGGCGAGTTGCTCGGCGTCGATCAGGTCGTACGCCATCAAGATCTCCGGGTCGAGCTCGTCCTCGAGATCCTGTGGTGCCGAACCGGTCAGGATGTCGAGCGCATCCTGCGCGTCGGCGAGTTGTCGACGCCAGCGCTCGCGTTCGGCGCGTTCGGCCTCGTCGGTGCCATAGCCGACGAGTTCGGCGAGTTCGTCGAGTAGCGGAACGTCGGCGGGCGTGAACTCGCCGCTCTCGCTGCCCTTGTCCGCACTGCCTGTGGCTGTGCGGCGTGCGCGGTGGAGTGCTGCGCGATCGTCGTCGGACCAGCCTGGCGTGGCTTTGCGGATGGCGGCGGGGTCGTCGTAGAAATCGCGGAGGACGTCCGTCGGAGTCAACGTCGGCCAGAATGTGAGGACCGCCTGGCGGATATCCGGGTCGCGGCCCATGTCGTCGCGAATGTCCTTGAGGTCGGCGGGGGTGAGCAGCTGCGACCCGTCGAGCAGACTGGCGCCGATCGCGGCCGAGTGCTTGGCGGCGAGCGCGTCGAGTGCCGAGCGCAGGAACACCGGCTGGGCCTGGTTGTGCGCCCTGCGCGACCCACGTGCGGCCGCGCGGGCTGCCTTGACAAGCGCGCTGTCGATCTCGACCCGGTAGCCGTCGAAATCCACGGAGACAGGCTTCGTCGGCAGCGACTCGTGTGACCGGACGGTGCGCTTGAGGACGTCGAGCATCTGCAGGCGACCCTTGACCTCACGGGTGCGGCGGGGTTCGTCCCCGGTCGCGGTGACACCGGGGAAGAGCTCGCCGATCGTCGCGAGGAGTACGCCGGACTCACCGAGCGATGGCAGCACCTGGCCGATGTAGTCGAGGAAGTCGCTGTTGGGTCCGATGATGAGAATTCCACTGCGCGAGAGGATGTCTCGGTGCGTGTACAGAAGGTAGGCGGCACGGTGTAGTGCGACGGCGGTCTTACCGGTGCCCGGCCCACCCTGAATGACCGTGACGCCGCGATGCGCCGACCGGATGATCAGGTCCTGCTCGCGCTGGATGGTCTCGACGATGTCGGTCATCTCGCCGGTGCGCGCGGCATTGAGCGCAACGACGAGCGCGGACTCGTTCACGACGTCGCCGTGTGCTGACTCGTCGATGGAAGCTTCACCCGCGGTGAGGAACTCGTCGTTGACTTCACGGACGCCGCGGTTTCGGGTGCGGATGTGTCTGCGGCGAGCGACCTCTTCGGGTGCGGCAGGCGTGGCGAGATAGAACGCCCGAGACAGTGGCGCTCGCCAATCGAGGAGGAGTGTGGTGTCGCCCTCGTCGTCGTCGAGGACTCCGATGCGTCCGATCCGACGGATCTCGCCGTCGTCGAGGTCGAGGCGGCCGAAATACAGATTGTGTTCGGCGGCATCGTATTTCGCGAGGTCGTCGACATACATGCGTTCGTAGGATTCGCGCTCGGACAGCGCCTGCGGGGTGCCCGCGGACTCCCGCAGCGTCGAGGCGAGTCGACGACGGGTGTTGGCACGCATTCTGTCGAGGCGTCGGTACACGGCGTCGAGGTGGGTCTGCTCCTCATCGATGCGGGGATCGGTGCGTTCGGTGTCGGTGTGTGTCGGCGAGGTACTCATCGGATCTCATCGTCGGGTTCGGCGTACGCACCGAATTCGGTGTGCGCGGGGTCGTCGGGATGGTGGGGTGCGGGGACGCGGGTGAGGCCGTCCGGACGGCACAGTCTGCGCTGGTGGATGCGCCTTGTCAGGTCCTTGCCTGCGTCGGGGTCGCCGAGTCGCGCGCAGACGGTCGCGGGTGGCTGCGTCAACGACGGGTCGTCGAGATCTTCCGCAAGCTGCGCGAGGACTGCGCCCTGGGTGGAGAAGGGGAGCGGGGCCGACTGTCGATCGGTGAGGACTCCGTGTCTCGACGCGTATACGGCGAACTCGCGCACCGGCACCGGTGAGCGGACCGGAACGGAGTCGACGTCGTCGAGGCGTTCACGCAGGGGATGAGAAGTCGTGGTCACTGTCAATCGATGGTAATTGGGTTCGGTGCGGTCGAGTGCGGCGAGTTGCTCGTCGTCGAGCCAGAACGCGGTCAGCGTCGAGGCGGCGTCGGGAGACGCAAAGGGGGCTGCCGGAATGTATCCGCGTGCCGACACATGGCCGGAGTATCCGACGGCGATACCGTGCACGACGACGCGGGCAGGACTGATGTCGACGCCGCCCACATCGGCAAGCTTCGCGGTCAGTACCGCGCGGGATGCGTTGGACCCAACGGCGACCATGAGTGTGCGGCCTTCGCGTCGAATCTCGAGCGGGACGAAGCCCGCAGGGTCGAAGACCCACGGATAGAGGTGTGGCGGAAACGCGACGGACCCCATGCGCCCGGTCGGAGTCTGTTCCGAAGGCGATGGGGTCCGCGCGTGGAGCGAAGGGGTCAGGACCGGGCCTTGCGCCAGCGCTTCTTGCCGTCGGCGACAGCGGCGTCGGCCTTGTCGCCTGCGGTCGACACCAGTTCCTTGGCCGACTCTGCGAGCTCTGCGGAGCGTTCACGTGCGGCTTCGGCGAGTTCGGCGGAGCGTTCGCGCGCAGCCTCGGCGATCTCGGGGGCGCGGTCGCGGACCTTGTCGGCGAACTCTGCGGAGCGCTCACGCGCCGTTTCGGCGATCTCGGCGGAGCGCTCGCGGGCGTTCTCGGCGACGACGGGCGCGCGGTCGCGGACCTTGTCGGCGAACTCCGCCGAACGCTCCCGGGCGTTCTCGGCGACAACGGGTGCGCGGTCGCGGAACTTGTCCGCTGCCTCGGCAGAGCGCTCTCCCAACTTGTGTGCGTCCTGCTTCAGGAGACCGGCAGCCTCGCTGGACTTCTCGCCGAGCGTCGACGCGGATTCCTGTGCGTGCTCGCGGATCGAATCCCACGCCGTGGTGCTCGCCTTCGCGCCGAGAGGCAGGGCCGCGAGCGCGGCGTCGGCCTTGCGTCGACCACGCCACGCGAGTGAGGGCTTGCCCTCGGTGTCGGCCGCCGAGATCAGCAGGCCGCCCATCAGGCTCAGGTTCTTCAGGAAATGTGTGCGCTGCATGTTCCGCGCGACCGGGTCGGATTCCTCCCAGAAGGGATGGCCGGCGAACGTCGTCGGTGCGAGCGAGCCCGCGAGAACGGCCGACGCGAAGCGCGGGAACTTGCCCGTCGCCAGCAGGACGCCGCTCGCGAGTTGGATGCCGCCGTTCACCCGGACCAGCGTGACCGGATCGGTGGGGATGACGGAGGTGACCTCGTCCGGCAGCACACCGACGGTGCTCTCCACGAAGGGCTCCGCGATTTCTGCGCGCTTCTGCGGGTGTCGCAGGGCGTCATAGCCGGAGACGATGAACACCGATGCGAGCATCGGTCGGGCAATACGGCGGAGGATCATCTTGTTGACACGGTCCCTTCGGAAGTCACTGCATTAGTCGGTCACTGTGCGTTTCGGTCACTGCGGCTTTTCGTTTACTGCGGCATTTCGTTTACTGCGGCTTTCGGTCACTGCGTTGGTCGATCACGCGTTGGACTGGGTCGGCGGCGCTCTTTCGAGGCTACCTGTCCGGTGTAGGGGCGCTCGGTGGAGTTGATGATCTGGCGCAAGCGATGTGCGTGTAGGCCGATGCTCACCAGCCGCGTTTGCGCCATTCGTCCAGCGACGGACGTTCGGTGCCGAGGGTCGTGTCCTTGCCGTGGCCGGGGTACACGACGGTCGAATCGGGATAGCGCTCGAAGAGCTTGGTCTCGACGTCGTCGACGAGAGTGTCGAAGTCGCCTGGCGCCCACGTCTTTCCGACGCCGCCCGGGAAGAGGGAATCGCCGGTGAAGAGGTGGACGACGCCGCTTGCGGGATCGGTGAGGGCCAGCGCGATCGATCCGGGCGTGTGGCCGACGAGGTGGATTGCGTCGAAGGTCAGGTCACCGACGGTCAGGACGTCGCCGTCGTCGAGGAGGATGTCGGGGGCTACGGGCAGTTCAGGAGCGTCGATCCGACCAGCGGCGGTCGGCGCGCCTGTCGTTGCCGCGACGTCGGCGAGTGCCTGCCAATGGTCGTAGTGCTGGTGCGTGGTGAAGATCGTGCGCCCAGCGCCGTCGAGTTCGTCGAGCACACCGCGGATGGTGTCCGCATCGTTGGCGGCGTCGATGATCAGTTGGTCTCCGGTCGCGGCGCTGGTGACGATGTAGACGTTGTTGTCCATGGGCCCGACCGAGATCTTCACGATCGAGGCGTTGCTCAGCGTGCGGCGCTGCGGGCCGGTTTCGGACAGATCGCCGGTGTAATCGTCGGTGATGGTGAGGTCGGACGAAGTCATGAACTCAGCGTAGCCACGCAGGTCGACGGGGCGGACGGGGATGGGAACACCTGGTGGGCCGCGTATCGTTGACAAGTGTTGTGACGCCGCCTGGAGACCGCCGGCACGGCGTCGAGAATTCTCGTCGGTGGCTGCCGTTATGGTGAGCCCCAAACACGCCTGACGAGACAGACACGCCCAACGAGACAGACACGCCCAACGAGACAGACACGCCCTACGAGACACCGGTCGACGATCGGTGCCCAGCGGCGACCGGATGCGCGGCGATCCCGCGCAGGGGCTGGCCAAGAAGTATGGACCAGCCGAGATATGTGGATAGGACTGTAGTGGTTGATCGTTTGATCGTCCGTGGTGCCCGCGAACACAACCTTCGCGGTGTCGATGTGGATCTGCCCCGCGACAGCCTCATCGTTTTCACCGGACTCTCGGGTTCGGGGAAGTCGTCGCTGGCTTTCGACACGATCTTCGCCGAGGGACAGCGACGCTACGTGGAGTCGCTGTCCGCGTATGCGCGGCAGTTCTTGGGCCAGATGGACAAGCCCGACGTCGACTTCATCGAAGGTCTCTCGCCCGCGGTGTCGATCGACCAGAAGTCGACGAACAGAAATCCTCGCTCGACGGTCGGCACGATCACCGAGGTCTACGACTACCTGCGCCTGCTCTACGCGCGCGCTGGTGTCGCACACTGTCCGGTCTGTGGTGCCGAGATCGCCAAGCAGACACCCCAGCAGATCGTCGATCAGGTGCTCGCGATGGACGAGGGCACCCGTTTCCAGGTTCTCGCCCCTGTCGTCCGCACCCGTAAAGGTGAGTTCGTCGATCTGTTCGCCGAACTGCAGACCCAGGGCTTCTCGCGTGCGCGCGTCGACGGCAAGATCCATTCGCTGACGGATCCGCCCAAGCTCAAGAAGCAGGAAAAGCACGACATCGATGTCGTCGTCGACCGACTCGTCGTGAAGCCGAGCGCCAAGCAGCGTCTCACCGACTCGGTCGAGACGGCCCTGCGGCTTGCCGACGGCATCGTCGTCCTCGACTTCGTCGACGTCGAGGAGACCGATCCCCACCGCGAACGACGATTCTCCGAGCGCATGGCGTGCCCGAACGGGCACCCGATCGCCATCGACGACCTCGAGCCGCGGTCGTTCTCGTTCAACTCGCCGTATGGCGCGTGTCCCGAATGCGACGGCCTCGGGATTCGCAAGGAGGTCGATGAGGACCTCGTCGTGCCCGATCCCGACCTCTCACTCTCCGAGGGCGCCATCGCACCCTGGTCGACCGGACACAACGCCGACTACTTCCTGCGGCTCATGTCCGGTCTGGCCGATCAGATGGGCTTCGACGTCGACACCCCGTGGAAGAAGTTGCCTGCCAAGGCGCGGAACGCGCTGCTCAACGGCAGCGACCATCAGGTGCACGTGAAGTTCCGCAACCGGTACGGACGGACACGGTCGTATTACACCGAGTTCGAGGGCGTCATGGCGTTCCTCAACCGCCGCATGGATCAGACCGAATCCGAACAGATGAAGGAGCGGTACGAGGGCTACATGCGCGACGTTCCGTGCCCTGTCTGTCAGGGTGCGCGGCTGCGACCGGAGATCCTCGCGGTGACGCTCGATCATCCCGAATACGGACCGAAATCGATCGCCGAGGTGTCGGCGCTCTCGGTGGCCGACGCCGCGGGTTACCTCGGCGGATTGAAGCTCGACAAACGCCAGCAGGCCATCGCCGGCCGCGTCCTCAAAGAGGTGCAGGCACGCATCACGTTCCTCCTCGACGTCGGACTCGACTACCTGTCGCTGTCCCGTGCCGCCGGGTCGCTCTCGGGTGGTGAGGCACAGCGAATTCGCTTGGCCACCCAGATCGGTTCGGGGCTTGCCGGTGTGCTCTACGTCCTCGACGAACCGTCGATCGGACTGCACCAGCGCGACAACCGTCGACTGATCGACACCCTCACGCGACTGCGCGACCTGGGCAACACGCTGATCGTCGTCGAACACGACGAGGACACGATCCGCGCAGCGGATTGGATCGTCGACATCGGTCCGCGCGCGGGCGAGCACGGCGGCAAGGTGGTGCACTCCGGTAGCTACAAGGATCTGCTGAAGAACCGGAAGTCGTTGACGGGCAACTACCTGTCCGGCCGCGAGACGCTTCCGGTCCCGCCGATCCGTCGGCCGATCAACAAGAATCGGCAGCTCACCGTGGTGGGAGCGCGCGAGCACAACCTGCGCGGCATCGACGTCTCGTTTCCGCTCGGCGTGCTCACCGCGGTCACCGGTGTGTCCGGATCCGGAAAGTCGACGCTGGTCAACGACATCCTCGCGACTGTCCTGGCGAACAAGCTCAACGGTGCGCGTCAGGTACCGGGCAGGCACACGCGCGTGAACGGTCTGGGCAACCTCGACAAGCTCGTGCAGGTCGATCAATCGCCGATCGGTCGGACACCGCGCTCGAATCCGGCGACCTACACGGGTGTCTTCGACAAGATCCGCACGTTGTTCGCGGCGACAACCGAAGCGAAGGTGCGCGGCTACCAGCCCGGACGCTTCTCGTTCAACGTCAAGGGCGGACGCTGTGAGGCGTGTCAGGGCGAGGGAACCATCAAGATCGAGATGAACTTCCTGCCCGACGTCTACGTTCCCTGCGAGGTGTGTCACGGTGCGCGGTACAACCGCGAGACCCTCGAGGTGCACTACAAGGGCAAGACCATCTCGGAGGTTCTCGACATGCCGATCGAGGAGGCCGCCGACTTCTTCGAGCCGGTCACCTCGATCCACCGCTACCTCAAGACGCTCGTCGACGTCGGCCTCGGATACGTCCGTCTCGGTCAACCCGCCCCGACACTCTCGGGCGGCGAGGCCCAGCGCGTCAAGCTGGCCGCCGAGTTGCAGAAGCGGTCGGCGGGCCGCACCGTCTACATCCTCGACGAGCCGACGACCGGCCTGCACTTCGAGGACATCAAGAAGCTCCTCGACGTCATCAACGGACTGGTCGACAAGGGCAACACCGTGATCGTGATCGAGCACAACCTCGACGTCATCAAGACGGCCGACTGGGTCATCGACATGGGGCCAGAAGGTGGAACGGGCGGCGGCACGGTGATCGCTGAGGGAACTCCCGAAGACATCGCGGAAACGCCCGGAAGCCACACCGGGAAGTTCCTCGCAGACGTGCTCGAGACGGGGGAGCCGGTCGCAACCGCCGGGTGAGGCGCGTCAGGAACCCATCGATTTGCGGATCTCCTCGAGCTTTTTCTTCGCGGCCTCGTCGCGCTTGCGCATCATGTCGTCGACGCCCTGCCCTTCGGGCGTGCCCTCGGCGAGTTCCTGGGAGCCGATGGCGGTCGAAATGCGCTTCTCGATCTTGTCGCGGACGAAATCGAAACTCGGCACACCCTGCTCGCTGTAATCGGGATCGATATGTGTGGGGCTTGAGATGGTCGTGTACGCGGGGGATGTGGATGCAGGGGACGTGGATGTAGGCGAAGGGGTTTCGACGACATCCGCGTCCAGAAGCTCGCCGTCGACAACCTCTCCTACAGGCTGTGTCTCGTCGGCCGGGGCGGTTGTCCGCGTCGGATCGGCCGGATCGTGATCGGGCGCGCCTTGAGAGGTCATGGATTCAGGCTAGTCCCGCGTACAAGACGACGGACGCCGCGCCGGTCAGAGAATGACCCGCACGACGTCCGTCGAGGGCTGCAGAGTGGTCTGGTGACGCTGAGCCGTCAGCGAGGGGAGTAGGTCAGGCAGTTGGCGGTGTCGGAACTCTCGCCTGCACCGATACGGACCGCAGTGGCCGTGCATTCGAGATTCGCGTTGTGCGCGCAGTCGACACGCTGGCATGCGCCGACCTGTGTGGAGACGCGGTCGAGACCGCCTCGAGTTGTCAGGGGGATGAACGTCGCGCAGTCGGCGGTGCCGTTGGTTCCGCTGACGTTGATCGCGAACGCGTGGCAGCCGTCGTGGTTGTACGAACACTCACTGACGGTGCATTCGGCGACATGTGGCATTTCGAGCGTGGCCATCGTGAACTCCTGGATCGAGGTTGGCGGGCAGGTGATTGCCCTGTTCTCAATCTAGGTGCCTCCGTGTCGGCTTTCCAGCAAGCAAAGGCTGACCTGAACTGCGGAAACGTTAGGCAAGCGCTACCTACGTCGCCGTAAATTCGCGGCCAGCGCGAACGTCACCGTCGACGGTCGCGAACCGGTCCGGTGTACTTCTCGCCGGGTCCCTCGCCAGGCTCGTCCGGGTATGCGCTCGCATCGCGGAACGCCAGCTGCAGTTGCTTGAGTCCGTCGCGTATGGGGGCGGCGTGCACGCCGAGATCTGGTTTGGCCGCGTCGACGAGCCCGGCCAGCGCGGTGATGAGTTTGCGAGCCTCATCGAGATCCGCGTCGTCTTCGGACGCCCCCGGCGCCAGGCCGAGCTTCTCAGCCGACGCACTCATCAACATGACGATGGCCCGGGTCACGACCTCGATCGAAGGAATGTCTGCCATGTCACGGACGTTGTCATCATCGTCTGTGGAAGTAGTCACGTCCGGACGCGCGGAATCGTTGTTCGGAACGCCGGTGAGGTCGTCACCTGCATCGTCGCCCGAAGGCGAATAGGTGTTCTCGGGCATGACTGATAGACTTTCATAGCACGACCGCCCCGGTTGGCGCCGGGGTCGCAAGTGGAGTTCCGCTCCCACCGCTACGACGCGTCGAATATGTGCGCTTACCGCACACGCGATTCACGCAGTTGTACGGTCCGGTCCTGCCGATAGGTGTGGTCTTTCCGCGCCGTCGGCGATGCACATCCGATGGTGTGCAGACCGGTCGGTATCGGAGCCCTGACGATGGTGAACACCATCTCGGGGCTCTTCTGCTGAGAGCCCCTTTCCATGCGCGGCCACCGACCACTCCGCGACGGCCACCCCTGTCAGGTTTTATCAAGGAGGCCCCATCAGCACTGAGACCCGCATCAACGAGCGCATCCGCGTACCGGAGGTCCGACTCGTCGGACCGAATTCGGAGCAGGTGGGCATCGTGCGTGTTGAAGATGCGCTGCGCCTGGCCTACGAGGCCGACCTGGACTTGGTTGAGGTCGCACCCGACGCCCGTCCGCCGGTGTGCAAGATCATGGACTACGGCAAGTTCAAGTACGAAGCAGCGCAGAAGCAACGCGAGTCGCGTCGCAACCAGCAGTTGACCGTCATCAAGGAGCAGAAGCTCCGGCCGAAGATCGACGACCACGATTACGAGACCAAGAAGGGTCACGTCATCCGGTTCCTCGAGGCAGGCTCGAAGGTGAAGGTCACCATCATGTTCCGCGGGCGCGAACAGTCGCGACCCGAGCTCGGATACCGACTGCTGCAGCGCCTCGGTAACGACGTCGCCGATTACGGCTTCATCGAGACCTCGGCCAAGCAGGACGGCCGCAACATGACCATGGTCCTCGCCCCGCACAAGGGCGCGAAGACCCGCGTGAAAGCGCAGCAGACCCGTGACGATCGCGCGCCCCGCCAGCAGGGCGCCAAGGACGACACGGCCAGCTAAGCCGATGCGGTCCGTGAGAACGGGCCGTCGGAGAACCACTGCGGACGCATACCGCACCCGACAACCGCGGGTGTGGCTTGCGTCCGCTCGAATGAAGGAAAGAACATGCCGAAGAGCAAGACCCACAAGGGCACAGCCAAGCGCTTCAAGGTGACCGGCAGCGGAAAGATCGTCCGCCAGAAGGCCAACCGTCGCCACCTCCTGGAGCACAAGTCCTCTCGCCGTACCCGTCGTCTCGACGGCATCGCCGTGGTGAGTGAGAACGACGCACCGCGTATCAAGCGACTGCTCAACCGCTGACGCACCCGACCACCACATCTGACGAACAAGAGGAACTGACATGGCACGCGTGAAAAGGGCTGTGAACGCCCAGAAGAAGCGTCGTTCGACGCTGGAGGCCTCCAAGGGATACCGCGGGCAGCGCTCGCGCCTGTACCGCAAGGCCAAGGAGCAGCAGCTCCACTCGATGACTTACGCCTACCGGGACCGTCGCGCCCGCAAGGGTGAGTTCCGCAAGCTGTGGATCGCGCGTATCAACGCCGCGGCCCGCGCCAACGACATCACCTACAACCGCTTCATCCAGGGCCTCAAGGCCGCTGGTGTCGAGGTTGACCGCAAGGTGCTCGCCGACATCGCCGTGACCGACCCCGAGGCCTTCACCGGCCTCGTCGAGGTTGCCCGCAAGGCGCTGCCGGCCGACGTCAACGCTCCCGCAGCCTGAGCGTTCACATCGAACACGTCGCACACGACCCGCGAGTGATCACGGACATCATCTGATGGAGATCCTGTCCGAACGATCCTCGCGGGTCGTGTCGTATGCAAAGCTCCATCGAGCGCCGGCACGACGCGCCGAGGGACGGTTTCTCGTGGAAGGCTCCAATGCGGTTGCCGCCGCCCTGGAGAGCGGTCGGGCACTGCAGGTCCTCGTCCGAGAGAGTGACGCCGACCGACACGCCGACGTCCTGGGCGACGCATCCGGCGCAGGCATCGACGTCGTCGGACTGTCGGATCGAGCCGCCGGGAAACTCTCGGAAGCGACGACGCCGCCCGGAATCTTCGCTCTCGCCGAGTTGCTCGACGCGTCGCTTGGCGACGTGCTGTCGTCCGGTCCACGCCTACTGGCTGTGGCCGTCGAGCCGCGTGAACCAGGTAATGCCGGGACGCTGATCCGCACAGCCGACGCGATGGGCGCCGACGCCGTGCTGTTGCTCGGCGATGCGGTGGACCCGCACAACGGGAAGTGCGTACGCGCGAGCGCGGGCAGCGTCTTCCATCTGCCGATCGTGCGGGAGCGAGACGTCGACGCGGCGCTGTCGTCGGTGAGGTCGGCAGGCATCACGATCCTCGCGACGTCGGCCGACGGTGAGCTCGTGCTCGACGACGCCTCAGACGTCCTCGCCGAGCCGACCGCCTGGCTGTTCGGCAACGAGGCTCACGGGTTGTCCGCACCACTCGCGCGGGCGGCCGACCACCGGGTGTCCATTCCGATCCGCGGTCGCGCCGAGAGCCTCAATCTCGCGTCGGCAGCGTCGATCTGTCTCTACGAGAGCGCGCGAGTACAAGCCCGCTAGGTTGTAGCGCAGCGCTCACGCCTCGGCGATCTGTTTGATCCTGGCGAGAGTGGCAGGAATTCCCTCCGCCGCCGCGACGAGGCGAATCCTCATCTGGTCATCGGCGTCGTCGCCATACTTCTCGTGGAAGAACTCTTCGCCGGTGTCAGAGAAGGCGGTGTACTCGGTGAGCCGTGTGCTGCCGTCTCCGGCGGCCGCGACTCGATAGCCCCACTTCGTGCCGCTCGTTCCGATTGTCCATTCGAAGCGAGTGGCGGGTTCGTCGACGGTCACGGTCGAGACGGTCGACCACTCGCGTACCGGCGTGCGGTTGTGACCTGTGAAGGTCGCGCCCGCGCCGCGCGCGGAACTGTCCCACTCACACGCGTGGCACTGTTCGCTCCACTCTCCGGTGCGCGTGACGTCGCTGATCAGCGCGTACACGTCCTCCGGGCTGCGCTCGACGACAACGGAATCTTCCAGTGTGTATCGCATGAGCGTCGAGTCTAGGGCGCAGGGCGGCACCGGCTGATCGAGTTGAAACGCATACGCGTGCTGAGTAGTTGCACCCATGATCGAACGGGCATGTCGGCGAAGACTTCTCGGAGTGCTGAACCACTCATCCCCGACCCCCGCGGTCGCAGAACTCGACGCGCTGACCGGCAACCGCGACCGCGTCGTCGATCTCATCCGGCTCACCTCACTGGTCGTCGTGATCGCCGGGCATTCGCTCATGTTGACCGTGTCGATCGCCGACGGTCGGCTCGTCCTCGGCAACACGCTCGCCGACGTTCCGCTTCTGCAGCCGATGACCTGGCTGTTCCAGATCCTTCCGCTGTTCTTCTTCGCAGGCGCCGCGGCGTCGACCTACGGGTGGCGTCCGGACACACGTCCCGGACAGTGGCTGTTGCGTCGTGTGCAGCGGCTTCTGCGTCCGGTCGGGTGGTACCTCATGGTCGTCCTGGTCGTCTACGGGGTGTCGACGCTGGTCGGTGCCACCGCCATCGCCGACGTCGTGGCACGCCTGGGAGTTCAGTTGCTGTGGTTCCTCGGCGCCTATCTGCTGGTGCTCGCCGTGATGCCGGTGCTCCAACGACTCTCGTCACGTCGCGCTGTGCTGTCGGCTCTCGCGGCCGCGTGGCTGGTGACGGCAGCCGTCGACACGCTTCGGATCGCCGTCGGAGCGTCGAGTCAGCTTGGTTACGTCAACTTTCTCAGCGTGTGGATCATCCCGGCGATCCTCGGCGTCGCGTATGCGAAGCGTCTGTTCACGACGGTCGAGGCGGCGCTGCTGGGTGTGACGGCTCTGGTCGTCGACATTGCGCTGGTGGCCCTCGGTCCGTACGAGGTGTCGCTGGTGACCGTCCCAGGGCAGCACTTGTCCAATATGAGCCCGCCGAGCCTGCTACTCGCTGGGCACACAGTGGTGCTGTGCACACTGGTCATCGCGTTGCGTGCGCCGCTGGCGCGAGTGGCCTCGCGCCCACGTGTCTGGTGGTGGGTCGTGCTCGGCAACCGTGGTGCGATGACCCTGTATCTGTGGCACCTGCCGGTGCTGGCGCTCATCATCGGCCTCTCCACGGTGTGTGGATTGCATCGCGATCCCCACGCCCTGTTCTTCTGGCCGACGGTTCTCGGGACCACGACATGCCTGCTCGCGCTGATGATCCCGGTGACCGGTGTGCTGTCCGTCCTGGAGAACCGTCCGCTGCCGTGGTGGGACGCGCAGATCGTCGGCGGTTGGAGTAGACGACGCGACGCCCTCATCGTGACGCTTCTGGTGGTCGTCGGTGTCGCGACTCTGCTCCTGGCCGGTTCGGGGATCGTCGCCGGCTGGATGTGGTTGGTGGTCGGCGTCGCCGCCGCGATGGGCGCTCGGTGGTTGGGTCGGGCACCTGCGGGCTCCCGACGCTGCTGACCCGGGCGAATTGTGGATCGATCGTCGCGGGTTGGTGGGGGCGTCGAGGTAAGGCACCATGCCGGTCGACTAACCTTGACGAGGAACTATCACGGCCTCCGACCGGGCATTGCTGATCTGCTCTCGTCGTCATCGAGGTGGTCGTGATGAGTTCAGTCATCCGAAACAGCAAGTACGAGGAGACCGCCGACCGTGGCCAGCTCTGCCGACGATCACGCGCAGCCAACGTTCCCGAGCACCGAGGAACTCGACGTCGCGGCCGACGCCGCCGCTGCGGCATTTGCCGCGGCCGCTGATCTCGATGCGCTCGCGGCCGCCAAGACCGCACACCTCGGCGATCGTTCGCCGATCGCGCTCGCCCGTCGAGCTCTCGGTTCGCTACCGAAGGACCAGCGATCCGAAGCAGGCAAACTGGTCAACCAGGTTCGCGGCCGGGTCAACGCGGTCCTCGACGGTCGGACGTCGCAGCTGCAGGCCGAGCGCGACGCCGCGGTTCTCGTCTCCGAATCGGTCGACGTCACGCTGCCGAGTCGTCGACGTCCCGGCGGTGCACGTCATCCCATCACAGTGATCTCCGAGCAGGTCGCCGACGTTTTCGTCGGCATGGGGTGGGAGATCGCAGAGGGGCCCGAGGTAGAGACCGAGCACTACAACTTCGACGCCCTGAACTTTCTCCCGGATCATCCGGCGCGGTCGATGCAGGACACCTTCTACATCGCGCCCGAGGGGTCACGTCAGGTGCTCCGGACGCACACGTCGCCCGTGCAGGTGCGTTCGATGTTGTCGCGAGACCTTCCGATCTACGTCGCGTGCCCCGGCCGGACGTTCCGTACCGACGAGCTCGACGCCACCCACACGCCGGTGTTCCATCAGATCGAGGGCCTCGCCGTCGACAAGGGACTGACGATGGCCAATCTGCGCGGCACGCTCGAAGCGTTCGCTCGCGCGCTTTTCGGCCCCGAGACCACGACGCGTATGCGTGCGAGCTATTTCCCCTTCACCGAGCCGTCGGCCGAGGTCGACGTCTGGTTCCCAGCCAAGAAGGGCGGTGCGGGCTGGGTCGAATGGGGTGGCTGCGGCATGGTCAACCCGAACGTGTTGCGCGCCAGCGGAATCGACCCCGACGTCTACTCCGGATTCGCGTTCGGGATGGGACTCGAACGCACCCTGCAATTCCGCAACGACATCTCGGACATGCGCGACATGGTGGAGGGCGACGTCCGCTTCAGCCTCCCGTTCGGCCCGGCGGCCTGAGCCGGTCGACGCCGCAACCCGCACCGATTCCACTCGATGAAAGAAGTTGATTGACCGATGCGTGCACCGCAGTCTTGGTACACCGAGGTACTCCGTGCCGGCGATCCGACCTGGTCGGCGACCACTGAGGAGATCGACGCTGGTTTCGTCCGTGTCGGTTTCGAGATCGAAGACATCGAGTCGTTCCCCGAGATCACCGGCCCGCTGGTGATCGGGCGTGTCGAGCACATCGAGGAACTGACCGAGTTCAAGAAGCCCATTCGCTTCTGCCAGGTCGAGGTGGGGGAGTCGGAACCCCGCGGAATCGTCTGTGGGGCACGCAATTTCGCGGAGGGCGACCTCATCGTTGCCGCTCTGCCCGGAACCGTGCTGCCGGGGCCGTTCGAGATCGCGTCCCGTAAGACGTACGGGCACATCTCCGACGGCATGATCTGCTCGGTGTCCGAACTGGGCATCGGCACCGATCACAGCGGCATCCTCGTCCTGGCGCCCGGCACCGCCGAGCCCGGCGCCGACGCTCGCGAGGTTCTCGGACTCGACGACGCCGCGATCGACGTCAACGTCACCCCCGACCGTGGCTACGCGTTCTCGATCCGCGGACTCGGCCGCGAGCTGGCGAGCAGCTTCACCGTGCCGTTCGTCGATCCCGGTACCTCGGTCCCCGACATCTCGGTGTCCGACGGTGCGCCCTGGCCGGTGGCGATCGAGAAGGATTCCGGCGCAACCCGATACACCGCGCGACTCATCGAGGGCGTCGACCCGACTGCGGTCTCGCCGTGGTGGATGCAGAAGCGACTGATGGTTGCCGGGGTCCGCCCGATCTCCGCCATCGTCGACGTCACCAATTACGTGATGCTCGAACTGGGACAGCCGCTGCACGCCTTCGACGCAGACAAATTGTCAGGGACCATCACCGTCCGCAACGCGCGGTCGGGGGAGAAGCTGACAACGCTCGACGGCGTCGTACGCGAGCTCGATCCCGAGGACGTCGTCATCGCCGACGACAGTGGCCCAGTCGCACTGGCAGGCGTGATGGGCGGCGAGAGCACCGAGGTGGGCCCGCAGACCACGCGCGTTCTGCTCGAGGCGGCGACCTTCGATCCCGTCCGTGTCTTCCGGACCGGAAAGCGTCACAAGCTCACGTCGGAGGCGAGCAAGCGGTTCGAGCGCGTCGTCGACCCGGAGATCACCGCCGCCGGCTCTGACCGCGGAGCCGGCCTCATCGTCGAACTCGCGGGTGGTGCCATTGCGTCGCCACTCTCCGAGGAGCGGATCGCGGTTTCGGCGACCGCGCCCATCACGATCGCGGCCGACGAACCCGACCGCACGGCCGGGGTCACCTATCCGGCCGGCACCACCGCAGCTCGGCTCGTCGAGGTCGGGTGCACGGTCACCGGCACCGACCCGCTGACCGTCACGCCCCCGTCGTGGCGGCCGGATCTACGCCAGCGCGCCGACCTCGTCGAAGAAGTCTTGCGACTCGAAGGACTCGAAGACATTCCGGCCGTTCTCCCATCGGCTCCGGGCGGGCGCGGGCTGACGCCAACCCAGCGTCGACGCCGCAGCATCGGCCGTACGCTCGCGCTCGACGGTTACGTCGAGGTACTGCCGTTCCCGTTCATGCCCGCCGGCGTCTTCGACACCTGGGACCTGCCCGCCGGTGACGTTCGACGCCGCACGGTCAAGGTGCTCAACCCGCTGGAGTCCGACCGACCGGAGCTGAACACGACGCTCCTACCGGGGCTGTTCGAGATGGTCGCCCGCAATATTGCTCGCGGCCAGCGCGACCTGTCGCTGTACACGATCGGACAGGTCGTTCTCGCCACCGACCGCATGCGCCCGGTGGCCGAACTCGACGTGACCCGACGCCCGACCGCCGAGGAGATCGCCCAACTCGACGACTCGCTACCCGCTCAGCCACTGCACGTCGCGGTTGCGCTGACCGGGCTGCGTGATCCGGCGGGCCCGTGGGGTCCCGGAAGGCCCGGCGACTACCTCGACGCCTTTGAAGCGGCCCGCGAGATCGGCGTCGCCGCCGGGGTCGACGTCACCTTGGCGGCCGACACCTACGCGCCCTGGCATCCGGGTCGGTGTGCGGCCGTCGTCGTCGACGGTCGGGTCGTCGGACATGCCGGCGAGCTCCATCCCGCGGTGCTGGAACGTGCAGGGCTGCCGAAGCGGATGTGCGCCGTCGAGATCGACGTCGACGCGCTGCCGCTCGACGCGACACTGCCGGCGCCGCATATTTCGGTCTTCCCGGCGGTCCTCCAGGACGTTGCCGTCGTCGTGTCGGATGGCGTGCCCGCGGCAGACGTGGAGGCGTTGCTGCGCGAGGGCGCCGGAGAGCTTCTCGACTCCATCGAGCTCTTCGACGTCTTCACCGGTGCGCAGGTCGGCGAGGGCAACAAGTCGTTGACCTTCGCGCTGAAGTTCCGGGCGGGCGATCGGACCCTCACCGAAGACGAGGCGACCGCGGCCAAACTGGCTGCCGTGGCCCGCGCGACCGAGGGCGTCGGCGCGCGGCTTAGGTAGTTCGTGCCGTCGATAGCTTGCGGTAGCCCGTCACGAGACGGCGACTGGTGTGCTGGCCGACGCCTCGCTGTGCTCTCGCACGCCACGCGCGGTCAGCCAGATGCCCAGCGCGAGTTCCCAGAGTGCGATGGGGGCGGCGGCGAGCGCGCCGATCGTCGATACCTGTGACACGAGGCCGAGGATCGTCGCTGTTGCCGACGCGAGCAGAAGCGGCGCGCCGATGATCCCGAGGGCGGGAATGGCGCGCGGAACCAGTCGGTTCGCGTACAGCACCGGAGCCAGCAGGAGCGCATTGACTGCCGGTAGCAGGCCAGGTCCGAGGAGGAACGCGCCATCGTGAAGTGCGACGAGCGCCGCGTCGACTCCTGACGGTGTGCCGGGGTCATCCCGGACCGTGACGAGTGCCAGTACCGCCACCACTCCCATCACCACGAGCGTCGCTTCGACGGTGCGAGACGCGATGAAGCCTCGTGCGCGGGCATCGCTGTGGCGTCGAATGATGGGGTAGAGCGCAATTGCGGTGCCGACGCAGCTCACGGCGAGGATGACCTCCAGCACGCATCCGAACTGGGCAGCGGCCACCGATGCGGCGGGATCGCCGTCGAGGAAGGGCTTCTCGAGAGCGAGAGCCGGAATCGACGTCGCGAAGGTGACGAGGTACCAGATGCCGGCCCATCGGGCTCGCGCTCGGTCATTCGATTCGACCATGCGGGGTCTCCTGCCTGTGGCCTTGGTGTCCGTGACGCGTGCCGTCTCAGCGGTGTACGGCGTACACCGCTGAGAGTAGGTGTACGACGTACACCTGGTCAAGGCTTCGCTAGGGTCTCGGGTATGCCGGATGACTCAGCCCAGCGAATTCCGCTCGACCGAGGGCGAGTGCTCGGCTGTGCCGTTCGCCTTGCCGATACAGAGGGATTCGACGCGGTCACCATGCGCGCGCTTGCGACCGAGCTCGACGTGGTGCCCATGGCGCTGTACAAGCATGTGGCCAACAAGAGTGACCTGGTCGACGGAATGATCGATGTCGTCGTCGATTCCTACCCCGCGTCCTCTGCGCAGGGATGGCGCAGGTCGGTGCGCTCGCGAATACTCGCCGCACGGCGCGTGTACCTGACGCACCCGTGGATGCGCACAGCGATCGAATCCCGTCACACTCCGACGCCGGGCGCGCTCGCGTACATGGATTCCCTGGCGGCGGAGTTCATCGACGGAGGCATCGCAGTCGATCTGACCCACCACGCCATGCACGTAGTCGGGTCACGGATCTGGGGCTTCACGGCGGAAGTGTTCACCGGTAGTGCCGCGCCGTCGTCCGACCTCGGTCCGGCGGCCCGGGCGGCAGCGGAGGCCGAGTTCGCGAAACGATATCCCGCAGTGACGGCGATCGCCCTCGATGCTCGCGCCCGTACGGGGCCCGCTGGCTGCGACGACGACTTCGAGTTCGAGTTCGCGGTGGATCTGATTCTCGAGGCCGTCGAACGACTACACGACGCCGTTTGGGAATCTACTTCGGTGCACCCGCCGACCTAGTTCCGTATTGATTTGCGTCGCCATGCATAATGATGTGTATGACGATCAAGGTGGCTGTCGCCGGTGCGAGCGGTTATGCGGGTGGGGAAGTGCTTCGTCTCCTGTGCGGACACCCGCGTCTGCGATCAGGCGACCTCGAGATCGGCGCCCTGACGGCGGGCGGCAACGCAGGATCGCTGCTCGGTGCCCATCATCCCAACCTGTTGCCGTTGGCGCAGCGTGAACTGCAGGAAACGACGCCCGACGTGTTGGCTGGTCACGACGTCGTGTTCCTCGCCCTGCCACACGGAACGTCGGCACAGATCGCCGACGCTCTGCCTCCCACGACGCTGATCATCGACTGCGGCGCCGACTTCCGGCTCCGTGACTCCGACGACTGGGTCGCCTACTACGGCGGCGATCACGCGGGTACCTGGCCGTACGGACTCCCCGAGATCCCCGGCAACCGTGAGGTCCTGCGGAATGCGAGCCGGATCGCGGTGCCCGGTTGCTATCCGACCGTCTCGATCCTGTCGCTGCTTCCGGCGCTTGCGGCCGGCCTCGTGGAACCACACGTCACGGTCGTCGCGGTGAGCGGGACGTCGGGCGCGGGACGGGCACCCAAGGTCGTCCTACTCGCCTCGGAGGTGATCGGTTCCGCACGTGCGTACGGCGTCGGCGGGTCGCATCGGCACACCCCGGAGATCTCGCAGGCGCTTTCGGAGGCCGCCGACCAGCCGGTCGCGGTGTCGTTCACGCCTGTGCTCGTTCCGATGTCACGCGGAATCCTCGCGACGTGCACGGCGCGCACCACAGCGTCGGCCGACGAGGTCCGCGCGGTGTACGAGAAAGCGTATGCCGACGAGCAATTCGTGTATCTGCTTCCCGAGGGCAGTCTTCCGGCGACCGGCTCGGTGATGGGTTCCAACGCAGTGCAACTCGCCGTCACCGTCGACGAGCGGGTCGGAACACTCGTGGTGGTCGGTGCAATCGACAACCTCGCGAAGGGGACCGGCGGCGCGGCCGTCCAGTCGATGAACCTCGCGTTGGACTGGGACGAAGCAGAAGGACTGAGCACCGTGGGAGTGGCACCGTGAGCTCGAGTGGCAATGCCGCAGAAGGCAATTCGACAGCAGGCAACACAACGACGCAGGTCGACGACGATCGGATCACCGGTGGCGCGCCTGCGACCGGCCCGCGCCTGCTGCGCAATCAGGGTGTGACCGCTCCGCTCGGATTCCGCGCGGCGGGAATCGCCGCTGGTATCAAGGCTTCCGGCGCCCCCGACCTTTCACTGGTCTTCAACGAGGGCCCCGACTATTCGGCGGCAGGCGTCTTCACCCGCAATCAGGTGAAGGCTGCGCCGGTGCTGTGGAGCAAGCAAGTGCTCACCACCGGCAGGCTGCGCGCCGTCGTCCTCAATTCTGGTGGCGCCAACGCCTGTACCGGTCCGCTGGGCTTCCAGGACACGCACGCGACGGCAGAGGCCGTTGCCGAAGCGCTGAGCAACTGGGGAACCGAGACCGGGGCCGTCGAGGTCGCCGTCTGTTCCACCGGTCTCATCGGTGATCGCCTCCCGATGGACAAGGTGCTCGCGGGTGTGACCGAGATCGTCCAGGAGATGGGCGGCGGACTCTCCGGCGGAACCGACGCCGCCTACGCGATCATGACGACCGACACCGTGCCGAAACAGGTTGCGCTGCACCATCCACAGGGGTGGAACATCGGCGGAATGGCCAAGGGTGCAGGCATGATGGCACCCTCGCTCGCGACGATGCTGTGCGTGCTGACCACCGATGCGCGGGCCAGCGCAGAACAACTCGACCTCGCGCTGCGGCGCGCGACGTCGACGACGTTCGACAGGCTCGACATCGACGGCTCGACGTCGACCAACGACACAGTCCTCCTGCTCAGCTCCGGCGCCAGCCAGATCCCCGTCGAGCAAACCGAACTCGACGCCGCCGTGCTGTCGGTGTGCGACGACCTCGCGGCGCAGCTGATGGCCGACGCCGAGGGTGTCACCAAGCGCATCGTCATCACGGTTACCGGTGCTGCCACCGAAGACGACGCCATCGCAGTGGCGCGCACCATCGCCCGCGACAGTCTGGTCAAGACAGCGCTTTTCGGGTCGGACCCCAATTGGGGGCGCGTGCTCGCGGCGACGGGGATCGCACCGGTCACCATCGACCCGGACCGAATCACGGTGTCGTTCAACGGCAAAGCGGTCTGCGTCAACGGCACCGGCGTCGACGGCGCGCGTGACGTCGACCTGTCGGGTCCCGACGTCGCGGTCCTCGTCGACCTCGGCCTGGGCGCGGAGACCGGCAGCATCCGGACCACCGACCTCTCGCACGCGTACGTCGAAGAGAACTCGGCGTATTCGTCATGATCTCGACAAGCTCGATCAGCGGGGACGGCTCGCTCGGCGGGGACGGCTCGCTCGGCGGGGACGGCTCGCTCGGCGGGGACGGCTCGCTCAGCGGAGCTGGCTCGCCCGGCGGGGACGGCTCGATCAGCGGCGTGGAGAAGGCTGCGATCCTCGCGGAGTCGTTGCCTGCGCTGCAGGCCATGCACGGCGCAACCGTCGTCGTGAAGTACGGCGGCAACGCGATGATCGACGACGACCTCAAACGCGCCTTCGCCGCCGACATCGTCTTCTTGCGCGCCTGTGGCATGCACCCGATCGTGGTGCACGGTGGCGGACCACAGATCTCGGCGATGCTCGCACGTCTCGGCCTGACGGGCGAGTTCCGTGGCGGGTTCCGCGTGACCACGCCCGAGGTGATGGACGTGGCGCGGATGGTGCTGTTCGGTCAGGTCGGTCGCGAGCTCGTCGGGTTGATCAACGCGCACGGACCCTATGCCGTCGGCCTCACCGGTGAGGACGCCAACCTGTTCACGGCGACGCGGCGCACGGTCCTCGTCGACGGAGTTGCCACGGACATCGGACTCGTCGGCGACATCTCCTCGGTCAACACCTCCGCGGTGCTCGATCTCGTTGGTGCGGGACGGATTCCGGTCGTCTCGACACTCGCACCCGACCGTGACGGCGTCGTCCACAACATCAACGCCGACACCGCTGCGGGCGCCCTCGCCGAGGCGCTCGGCGCCTCCCGGCTGGTGATGCTCACCGACGTCGAGGGTCTCTACACCGATTGGCCCGACCGCTCGTCGCTCGTGTCGCAGATCTCGACCGACGCACTGGCACAACTGCTTCCGAGTCTCGACGCGGGCATGGTGCCCAAGATGGAGGCGTGCCTGCGTGCGGTCGAAGGCGGTGTCGGGCGAGCTCATGTCGTCGACGGCCGTGTGCCGCACGCTGTCTTGGCCGAACTGCTGACCGCGACGAGCACCGGGACAACCGTCGTCGCGCCCGAAAACCTCTCTCCCGCAACCACGCACACCACGCTAGACACAGACGGAGCGTCTCACTCATGACCGCACCCTGGCAGGAGCGGTGGTCATCCGCCCTCATGAAGAATTACGGCACGCCGCCGATCGCCCTGACGAAGGGCGAGGGAGCCTACGTGTGGGACGCCGACGGCAACCGCTACCTCGATCTACTCGGTGGCATCGCGGTGAACGCATTGGGTCACGCGCACCCCGCGATCGTGGCCGCGGTGACAGAGCAACTCCAGACACTCGGTCACGTCTCGAACCTGTACATCAACCCGCGGGTCGTCGAACTCGCCGAGCGTCTTCTCGACAAGTTCGGGCAGCCGGGCCGGGTGTTCTTCTGCAACTCCGGAACCGAAGCCAACGAGGCGGCATTCAAGCTGGCCAGACTCACCGGCAGGCCGCAGATCGTGGCCGCGGACAAGGCATTTCACGGACGCACCATGGGTGCGCTCGCCATGACCGGTCAACCGGCGAAGCGCGCACCGTTCGAACCGATGCCCGCAGGGGTCGATTTCGTGCCCTACGGCGACGTCGACGCTTTGACCGCCGCCGTGTCGTCGGAGACCGCAGCGGTGATTCTCGAGCCGATCCTCGGAGAGTCCGGGGTCATCGTTCCGCCTGCGGACTACCTCGCGCACGCGCGCAGGCTCACCGCCGAGCACGGCGCGCTGCTCATTCTCGACGAGGTGCAGACGGGAATCGGTCGTACCGGAACGTTTTTCGCACACCAGGCGGCGGGGATCGTGCCGGACGTCATGACTCTCGCCAAGGGGCTCGGCGGCGGGTTGCCCATCGGGGCGACCATCGCCACGGGCCCCGCTGCGGAACTGTTCTCCCCGGGACAGCACGGCACGACATTCGGCGGTAACCCGGTGTCGGCGGCCGCGGCGCTCGCGGTCCTCGACGAGATCGACAACAGCAACCTCGTCGATCATGTTGCCGCCGTGGGAAAGTCGATCGCAACGGGCGTTGAAGCACTCGACCATCCGCTGATCTCCCACGTGCGCGGGTCAGGGCTGCTGCTCGGCGTCGTGCTCACCGCGCCGGTGTCGGCGAAGGTTGAGTCGACCGCTCGCGACAACGGATTCCTCATCAACGCGCCGGCTCCCGACGTCCTGCGGCTCGCGCCGCCCCTCATCCTCACCGAGGAGCAGGCCGGCGACTTCGTCGCAGCACTGCCGCAGATCCTCGACGCCGCAACCGACGAGAGCAGCGCACAGTGACCAGACATTTTCTTCGCGACGACGACCTGACACCGGACGAGCAGGCCGAAGTGCTTGCCCTTGCCGCCGAGGTGAAGCGCCAGCCGTTCGCCTACCGACCGCTCGAGGGTCCCCGGGGAGTCGGGGTGATCTTCGACAAGAACTCCACGAGGACGAGGTTCTCGTTCGAGATGGGCATCGCGCAGATGGGTGGTCACGCCGTCGTCGTCGACGGACGCACCACTCAGCTCGGCCGCGACGAATCGCTCGAGGACACCGGCCGGGTGCTGTCACGGTTCGTGGAGGCCGTCGTGTGGCGGACCTTTGGGCAGGAGCGCCTCGAAGCGATGGCCTCGACGGCGTCGATTCCGATCGTCAATGCGCTCTCGGATCTGTTCCATCCCTGTCAGGTGCTCGCCGACCTGCAGACCATCGTCGAACGCAAGGGTCGCACCGCGGGGCTGACGATGACCTACCTCGGCGACGGTGCGAACAACATGGCGCATTCGTTGGCGCTCGGCGGCGCGACCGCGGGAATGCACGTGACGATCAGTGCGCCCGACGGTTTCGAGCCCGACCCGGTCGTGATCGCCGACGCCGAGAAGCGGGCTGCGTTGACCGGGGGATCGGTCAGCGTCGAATCCGATCCTGTCGCCGCCTCGCGTGGGGCCGATGTGTTGGTCACCGACACGTGGGTCTCCATGGGGCAGGAGGACGACGGCAAGGATCGTCGCGCGCCGTTCCGGCCGTACCAGATCAACTCCGACCTCCTCGCAGTGGCGGACAAGGACGCGATCGTCTTGCACTGCCTGCCCGCTCACCGCGGCGATGAGATCACCGATGAGGTGATCGACGGCCCCGCGAGTGCGGTTCTCGACGAGGCGGAGAACAGGTTGCATGCGCAGAAGGCCATGCTCATCTGGCTGTTGGGGCAGAAGTGACCAGCAACGCTGATGCGGGCGCCGCCGCGCGCATCGCCGACCACACCGACACCAGGCTCGCGAGCACGCGAGCAGGGCGACACGCGCTCATCGTCGAAGTGCTCGGTTCCCATCAGGTGCGGTCGCAGTCGGAGTTGCAGCAGTTGCTCGCCGGCAGGGGAGTCGACGCCACGCAGGCCACACTCTCACGCGACCTCGACGAACTCGGCGCCGTCAAGTTGCGCGCGGCCGACGGCGGCGTCGGCGTGTACGTCGTCCCCGAGGATGGTGCGCCCGTTCGTGGGGTGTTCGGCGGTACTGCCCGACTGTCTCGCCTGCTCAGCGAACTGCTGGTGTCGACGGATGCGAGCGGAAACCTCGCCGTGCTGCGCACCCCGCCCGGCGCC
This sequence comes from Gordonia sp. 852002-10350_SCH5691597, assembly GCF_001665715.1. Lineage (NCBI taxonomy): Bacteria > Bacillati > Actinomycetota > Actinomycetes > Mycobacteriales > Gordoniaceae > Gordonia > Gordonia sp. 852002-10350_SCH5691597. The sequence goes on along the minus strand of NZ_LZMO01000226.1, from coordinate 8,184 downwards.
GCGCACTACCTGGCCAGTGCGATCGACCGGGCCAGCTTGCCCGACGTCGTGGGCACAATTGCGGGCGACGACACGATCTTCGTGTGCGCACGCGCACCGATCGACGGGGCCGAGCTCGCACGACGAATCGAGGGCCTCGTGTGACAACCCCTTACCGACGCCCCGGCGGCCCCTGAGCCGGAGTCGGACACACCGAGGCCCGAAACCCGGACCGACAAACAGACCCCAGCCCGATCGCATCGGGCACGACATCCGATGATGGATGTCGAACCACGACATAGGAGCACACACCACCATGGCGGAACGCGTCGTACTTGCATACTCCGGCGGCCTCGACACCTCGGTCGCTATCAGTTGGATCGGCAAGGAGACCGGTAAGGAGGTCGTCGCCGTTGCGCTCGACCTCGGACAGGGCGGCGAGGACATGGAGGTCGTCCGCCAACGCGCGCTCGACTGCGGTGCCGTCGAAGCCGTGCTCGTCGACGCACGCGACGAGTTCGCCGACGACTACTGCCTGCCCGCGATCACGTCGAATGCGCTGTACATGGACCGGTACCCGTTGGTGTCGGCACTGTCGCGCCCGCTGATCGCCAAGCATCTCGTGACCGCGGCACGCGATCACGGCGGCACCGTCGTCGCGCACGGCTGCACGGGTAAGGGCAACGACCAGGTGCGCTTCGAGGTCGGTTTCGCTTCGCTCGCACCAGATCTCGAGGTCATCGCCCCCGTCCGCGACTACGCGTGGACGCGCGAGAAGGCCATCTCCTTCGCCGAGGAGAACGACATCCCGATCAATGTGACCAAGAAGTCGCCGTTCTCGATCGACCAGAACGTGTGGGGTCGAGCTGTCGAGACCGGCTTCCTCGAGGACCTGTGGAATGCGCCCACCAAGGACGTCTACAGCTACACCGAGGATCCGACGATCAACTGGAACTCGCCCGACGAGGTCATCATCACGTTCGACAAGGGTCGCCCGATCGCCATCGACGGTCGCCCGGTCAGCGTGCTGGAGGCGATCGAGGAACTCAACCGCCGCGCGGGCGCACAGGGTGTCGGCCGCCTTGACGTCGTCGAAGACCGCCTCGTCGGCATCAAGAGCCGCGAGATCTACGAGGCTCCCGGCGCGATGGTGCTGATCACCGCCCACGAAGAGCTCGAGCACGTCACGCTCGAGCGCGAACTCGGACGCTTCAAGCGTCGGACCGACCAGAAGTGGGCCGAGCTGGTGTACGACGGCCTCTGGTTCTCACCTCTCAAGCGCTCGCTGGACACCTTCGTCGACTCCACGCAGGAGCATGTCTCCGGCGAGATCCGCCTCGTGCTGCACGGTGGCCACATCTCGGTCAACGGCCGCCGCAGCGGCGAGTCGCTGTATGACTTCAACCTCGCGACCTACGACGAGGGCGACAGCTTCGATCAGTCCGCTGCACGTGGATTCGTCGAGCTGCACGGCCTGTCGTCGAAGATCGCGGCCAAGCGGGACCTGCTCAGTGAGTGATCAGGGCCTCTCAGCCCAGCAGGGGACAACGAATAAGGGGTCGCTCTGGGGGGGTCGCTTCGCGTCGGGACCCGCCGACGCGATGGCGGCGCTGAGCAAGTCGACGCAGTTCGACTGGGTGCTCGCCCCGTTCGACATCCAGGCGTCGAAGGCGCATGCCAGGGTTCTTAACCGCGCGGGCCTGCTGTCCGACGACGATCTGACCGCCATGCTCGCCGGTCTCGACCAGCTCGCGAGCGACGTCGCCGACGGCACCTTTGTGGCCGCCGAGTCCGACGAGGACGTGCATGGCGCCCTCGAACGCGGACTCATCGAGCGCGTCGGAGCCGACCTCGGTGGCAGGCTGCGCGCCGGACGGTCGCGCAACGATCAGGTCGCCACGCTCTTCCGCATGTGGCTGCGCGAGGCGATGCGCTCGATCGCAACAGGTGTGCTCGACGTCGTCGAGGCGTTGACGGCTCAGGCTCGCGCACATCCCGACGCCGTCATGCCGGGCAAGACACATCTGCAGGCAGCCCAGCCGGTGCTGCTCGCACATCATCTGCTCGCGCACGCGCAACCGCTGATCCGCGACGTCGACAGGCTTGCCGACGCGGATCGTCGAACTGCGGTGTCCCCGTACGGGTCCGGTGCATTGGCTGGTTCGTCACTCGGCCTCGATCCGGAGGCGATCGCCGCTGATCTGGGGTTTTCGGCCGCCGCGGAGAACTCGATCGACGCGACGTCGTCGCGAGACTTCGCGGCCGAGGCATCGTTCGTCTTCGCGATGATCGCCGTCGATCTGTCGCGACTCGCCGAAGAGGTGATCCTGTGGAGCACCGCCGAATTCGGTTACGTCACGCTCGCCGACGCCTGGTCGACGGGCAGCTCGATCATGCCGCAGAAGAAAAACCCCGACGTCGCGGAACTCACACGAGGCAAAGCCGGCAGATTGATCGGTGACCTCACCGGCCTGCTGGCGACCCTGAAGGCCCAGCCGCTCGCCTACAACCGCGACCTGCAGGAAGACAAAGAGCCGGTGTTCGACGCCGTCGCGCAGCTCGAACTGCTGTTGCCTGCGATCGCAGGCATGGTCGGCACACTCGAGTTCCACGAGGACCGGATGGCCGAACTGGCTCCCGCGGGATTCACCCTCGCCACCGACATCGCCGAATGGCTTGTGCGTCAAGGCGTTCCGTTCCGCGTAGCGCACGAGGTCGCCGGTGCGTGCGTGCGTGAGGCAGAGAGCCGTGGCGTCGGACTCGACGAACTCGACGACGCCACGTTCGCGTCGATCGATCCGGCTCTCACGCCACAGGTTCGCGAGGTGCTGACCGTTCGCGGATCCATCGAGTCGCGCGACGCCTACGGCGGAACCGCTCCGTCGCAGGTGCAGCGACAGCTCGACGTCCTCGATCGGGAGCTTCCCGCGTTGCGCTCGCGGTGGTCGGTGAGTTCACGGTCACAGTGAGGCCGACGAGTGCGCGGGGTCCAAGTCGATCCGTGTACGGTGCGAGTTGACCGAGCTGGGTAGAGTGACTTGGATCACCATCCGGTGTGTGGGGAGGAGCGTGGTTGATGTCAGGCGGCGGCATTCCCGACGTGAAGGCCTTCGCCGAGCGTGTCCTCGCGACGGCACAGAACGGGCTCGAGGTGCTCCGGTACGGCGGTCTGCAGACCGGAACCGAGCCCGCGCCGTTCACCGTGGTCGAGACCACACGGATGTTCCGGTTGCGGCGCTATTTCCCGGATGCCCCCGCAACCGGACCCAACATCGTGTTGATCCCCCCGATGATGGTGTCCGCCAACGTCTATGACGTGACCGAACACAATGGCGCGGTCTCGGTGTTGCACCGCCACGGCATCACCCCATGGGTCGTCGACTTCGGGTCTCCCGACCACGAAGAGGGCGGGATGGAGCGCAACCTCGCCGATCACGTGGTCGCGGTGAGTGAGGCGGTCGACTGGATCATCGAGTCCACCGGCCGCGACGTTCACGTTGCCGGCTACTCGCAGGGCGGCATGTTCGCCTATCAGGCAGCCGCGTATCGACGATCCCGCGGCGTGGCGAGCGTGATCACCTTCGGTAGCCCCGTCGACGTTCTTGCGGCGTTACCGCTCGGGCTCCCTGCAGCGCTGGTTGCGCCGGGCGCCGAGGTCCTGGCCGACAAGGTGTTTCCCCACCTCTGGGTGCCGAGTTGGCTCGCGCGTCTCGGCTTCCAGATGCTCGACCCGGTGAAAACCGCGCGCAGCCGCTTCGACTTCCTCCGACAACTCCACGACCGCGACGCGCTTCTGCCCCGCGAAGACCAGCGACGCTTCCTCGAAGCCGAAGGATGGGTCGCCTGGTCCGGGCCGGCCATCGCGGAACTGCTGCGCCAGTTCGTCGCACACAATCGCATGGTGTCCGGCGGATTTGTCATCAATGGAGAACTGGTGACGCTCGCCGAGATCACGGCTCCGGTTCTGGGGTTCGTGGGGGAGGTCGACGACATCGGGCAACCGGTCGCGATCCGAGGTGTCGTCCGTGCGGCGCCACGAGCCCGCGTGTACGAATCACGGTTGCCCGTAGGCCATTTCGGACTTGTGGTGGGAAGTACGTCCGGTACTCGTACGTGGCCGACGACTGCGGAATGGATCAATTGGCAGGAGGGCCTGGGGCCCGAGCCCGATCACGTGGAGCCGATGGAGGCACCGATCGACGGCAAAGGCACCGGCGTCGGACTGTTGTCGCGTATCACCCACGGCATCGGTTCTGTTGCCGATGCGGGTGCCGGCGCGTCCCGCGAGCTGTGGGAAATGGCAGGCGCGGTCCAGCGGACATCGGTGGCTGTCGCACAGGAATCCGTCCGCACGGTGCCGCGACTGTTCCGTCTCGGACAGATCCAGTCGGGCACTCGGATCTCGCTGGGAAAGCTGATGTCGGAGAACACCGACTGGGGCAGCGACCGCGAGGTGTTCCTCTTCGAGAATCGAGTTCTCACCCATTCTCAGGTCGACACCCGCATCAACAACGTGGTGGCGGGACTGGTGCAGTGCGGCGTGCGCCCCGGTGAGCACATCGGCGTCCTGATGGATACGCGCCCGAGCGCGCTGGTCGCCGTTGCCGCACTGTCCCGATTGGGCGCGGTTGCGGTGCTCCTCGCCGGTGAAGGCGACGTCGGGGAGATGCTGCGACTGGCCGGCGCGAACGTCGTCATCTGCGATCCCGTTCACCTCGACACCGCAACCGCACACAGCGATCGGGTGCTCGTACTCGGTGGCGGAAGCGGGTCGGCACGTGAGATCGACGGCGCTGACGGCCACACCATCATCGACATGGAGCAGATCGACCCCGACGTCGTGCAGATGCCTGCGTGGTACCGCCCGGATCCCGGTCTCGCAGGCGATCTCGCGTTCATCCTCTTCACCCGCTCACGCGGCAAACTCGCCGTGTGGCCGGTGACCAATCACCGGTTTGCGATGTCGGCGTTCGGCGCGGCGTCGGCGGCTGGTCTCACCGACCGCGACACGGTCTATTGCATCCCGCCGCTGCACCACGCCTCCGGACTGCTGACCACGCTTGGGGCGACAGCCGTCGGCCGGTCGCGTATCGCCTTGTCGGAGGGGGTCGACGCCGAGAACTTTGTCACCGAGGTTCATCGATACGGCGTCACCGTGGTGTCGTATACCTGGTCGATGTTGCGGGAGATACTGCACGACAAGAACTTTCAGGTCAACGAGCACAATCCGATCCGGTTGTTCATGGGATCGGGACTTCCCACCGGTCTGTGGGACGAGATCGGTGAACGGTTTCCGCGCGCCCGCGTTCTCGAGTTCTTCGCGACCGCCGACGGGTCGGCCATCCTCGCTAACGTCGCCGCCGACAAGGTCGGGTCGATGGGTCGCGCTCTTCCGGAGACCAACGAGGTCGCGATCGCGGCGTACGACGTCGACGCCGAACGTCTCGTCGTCGGCGAAAGTGGTTTCGTAGATCGTGCGGGGCAGGGCGAGGTCGGTCTGCTGCTGGCGCGATCGCGCCATCGTTTCGACACCACCGCGACTGTCTTGCGTGACGTTTTCGCACCCAAGGACCGGTGGGAGGTGTCCGGCCACCTGTTCTACCGGGATTCCGACGACGACTTGTGGTTCATGGGATCGGTTGACACCGTTGCGCATTCGGTCGAAGGGCCCATCTACCTTCCCCCGATCGAACAACTGCTTTCGCGCGTACCCGGTGTCGACCAGGTGGCCGCTTATCGGCTCGGCGATCCGGGAAGCCAGATCGTCGTGGCAGCGCTGACCATGCGGTCCGACGTCGACGTGGATTCACTGACCGTCACGCAACTGCGACTAGGGCTCGGCGCACTGCCCGCGCACCGCCGGCCCCATCTGGTCTGGATCGTCGACGAGATTCCGGTGTCGGAGTCGTATCGGCCACAGGCACGCGAACTGGCGGCCCGCGGCGTTCCCAAACCCGGGTCAAAGGTCTGGTACCGCGACTCGGAGGGCAGGTACCGACGGTTCACCAAGACTGCGGTGAGCCGAGTGGACTGGCTACCGGCCTCCGCAGACTCCTCGTCAGCATCGTCGCGCGGCCGCACGACCTCGGCGAAAGCGGCGGCCACCACGGCCACACCGACGAGGACGAGAGTCGGGGAAACGGCGACCGGCACACGGTGATGTCGCGGCGACTGGGTGACCGACACGTTCGCGCGCGCCACTAGGCTTGCTGGCATGCCCCGCGGCAGTGCGAACAGTCGCTGGGGAATATCCGCTGAGAGAGGAAGCAAAGTCGATGAGTTCTCGCGCGCAGTCACTGGATCCGATCGTTCGTGACCGGCTGGTGTGCCCGCAAGATCATGGGCCACTGCTCGACGCGGGCGACGAGCTCTACAACCCGCGGCTTCGCGTCGCTTACCGGATCGACGCCGACGGCATCCCGGTCATGTTGGCCACCGAAGCACGGGCGGTCGCCGACGCCGAGCACGAACGCCTGACATCTGCCTGATCACCAGGGGTCGGGTCTGCGACGACCCCGCGGGGGTGGATGACAAGATCGATGTGTGAGCACACTGACCTCTGAAGACCGAATCGACGGTTCGCACATTCTCGACGATCTGCAGTGGCGAGGGTTGATCGCACAGTCAACCGACATCGACGAACTGCGCTCCGCGGTCGAGGCGGGCCCGATCACCGTGTACGCCGGGTTCGACCCGACGGCGTCGAGCCTGCACGCCGGACACCTGGTGCCGTTGTTGACGCTGCGTCGCTTTCAGCTCGCAGGTCACCGGCCCATCGCTCTTGCCGGCGGTGCCACCGGACTCATCGGCGACCCGCGCGACGTCGGTGAGCGGACGATGAACTCCGTCGACACTGTAGGCGGATGGACGGGACGCATCGGCGACCAGTTGGCCAGCTTCCTGCGATTCGACGACAGCCCGAACAGCGCGCTCCTCGTCAACAACATGGAGTGGACGGCAGGGCTCAGCGCCATCGAGTTCCTTCGCGACCTCGGTAAGCACTTCTCGGTCAACGTGATGCTCGCTCGAGAGACGGTTCGACGACGCCTCGAGTCCGATGGCATCAGCTACACCGAGTTCAGCTATCTGCTGCTGCAGTCCAACGACTACCTCGAACTGCACCGCAGGCACGGGTGCAGCCTGCAGATCGGCGGCTCGGATCAGTGGGGAAACATCGTCGGCGGTGTCGATCTCACGCGCCGAATCACCGGAAACACCGTGCACGCGCTGACGGTTCCGCTCGTGACCTCGTCGGATGGCAAGAAGTTTGGTAAGTCGACCGGCGGCGGAAGCCTCTGGCTCGACCCGGAACTCACCAGTCCCTACGCCTGGTACCAGTACTTCGTGAACACGTCCGACGCCGACGTCGTCTGCTACCTGAAGTGGTTCACGTTCCTCACGCGCGAGGAGATCGGCGAGCTGGAGCGCGCAACCGAAGAGACGCCGCATCTCCGGTTGGCGCAGAAGCGCCTCGCAGCGGAGATGACGACACTCATCCACGGCGCAGCCAATACCCAGGCCGTGGAACTCGCCAGCCAGGCATTGTTCGGTCGCGCCGAACTGGCCGATCTCGATGAGTCGACGCTCGCCGCAGCACTGGGCGAGACGACGATCGCCGAGTACAGCTCCGACGCACCGACGCTCGTCGGACTTCTGGTGGACAGCGGGCTCTCTGAGAGCAATAAAGCTGCACGGCGCGCGATCGGGGAAGGGGGTGCCTACGTCAACAACGCCAAGATCACCGATCCGGAGTGGACTCCAGGCACTTCCGACCTGCTTCACGGCCGTTGGCTGGTCATCCGACGCGGTAAGAAGAGCTTTGCCGGCGCTCGTTTAACGCTCTGACCAGGCGATTTGACGCGCTGTTCCCGTGTGTGTAACTTTCTTGTTGCACCGCAGCGAGCAAGACCCCGGGGCCGACACGGAATCGGGGAAACTGCAGTGTCTCAGGTCTGATAGCCTGGAACACCGATGCGGCCAGAAACGAATAGCCCGCAACACACAGTGTTGCGAACGCGAATCGGATCTGGTAGCTTGGAAGAGTTGCTCCGGAGACGGGGTCAGCAAAATCCAAACACCAGCTTACTAGAGAGCGCCTCGCCATGCGGGGTGGCGCTGGTAGGTGTGTGTTCTTTGAGAACTCGATAGTGTATTGACAAGATTGTCTGATGCCATATTTTGGCATCGTGTGTCCAAGTTTTTGGA
>NZ_LZMO01000225.1:0-9733 GCF_001665715.1 Gordonia sp. 852002-10350_SCH5691597 | reverse complement strand
AGGTCAGGATCAACAGCGTGGCGGGATTGAGGTGTCCGGTGAACGCCAACACCGCCATCAGCACGCCGATCGCCGTGGAGTAGACCGACATCACCACGAGCAACCATTTGCGGTCGAGACTGTCGGCGAGCACGCCCGCCAGCAGCGAGAACAGCAGAGTGGGCGCGAGGCTTGCCGTCTGGACCAGTGAGATCACGGCGGGTCCGGCGTGCTGGTCGACCAGAAACCACTGCGCGCCGACCGACTGCATCCACAACCCGACATTCGACACGAGTTGCGCGATGAACAGGTTGCGGAAGACCGAGCTCTTCAGGGGCTGCCAGGCGGAGGCCATGCGTCAACCATGCCCGCATTCCGCGTCGAACGACAGCGTGAGACCCTTGTCACATGATCGACGTCGATCGCCCGAAGATCGAGGGCTCCGTAGCTGTCGGAACACAGGCACACGACAAGAAGAAGCGCCGGATGGGATTCGCCGAGTTCGGTTCGGCGTCCGGACGCCCGATCCTGTGGTTCCACGGCACGCCCGGTGCTCGACGACAGATTCCGCTCGAAGCCCGCGAGTACGCCGCCGCGCGCGGAGTCCGACTCATCGGCATCGACCGGCCCGGCGTCGGATCGTCGACGGCCCACCCCTACGACTCCGTCCGGGACTTCTGCGCCGACCTCACCGACGTCCTCGACGCGCTCGGCATCGACGATTTCGGTGTCATCGGCGTCTCCGGCGGCGGCCCGTACGCGCTGGCCGTCGCGCACGAGTTCGGTCCACGCGTCCACGTCGCCGGAATCGTCGGCGGCGTGGCCCCGACGGTGGGCCCGGAGGCGATCGGCGGTGGCGCAGTTGCGTTGGCACGCCACGCCGCGCCCGTTCTGCCGGTCCTCGGTGCACCCGTCGGCCAGGCGATCAGCACCGCGCTGCGCTTCGTCCGACCGATCGCCGAGCCCGCGATCCTGCTCTACGGCAGGCTCTCCCCCGCCGCCGACCGCGAGTTGCTCAGCCGCCCGGAGTTTCGCGCCATGTTCCTCGACGACCTCCTCAGCGGCGGGTCGCACCGCATGGAGGCACCGTTCAACGACGTACGGGTGTTCTCCCGCGATTGGGGCTTCTCGGTCACCGACATCACCACCCCGGTGCGCTGGTGGCACGGGGACCGCGACCACATCGTCCCCTACGCGCACGGCGAGCACGTGGTCTCGCTGCTGCCCGACGCCAAGCTGTTCAGCCTGCACGGCGAGAGCCATCTGAGCCTGTTCGGGATGTCGACGGACGTGATGGACGAACTCCTCGCCGTCTGGGATCAGGCGATGGTTGCGCCGACGAGTTCCGTGAGCGAGTAGGACCAGAAAAGTTCACCTCATCTGTGTCGATCTACCTTCGGCAGTGCCGAAGGTGGCGTGCAACAGATGAGGTGGATCTTTTCGGTGCACAGCTACATAGGGGTTTCCTCACGGGCTGTGAGTCGACGGGTGTTTGTGGCGCTCGGTCTCGCCGTGGTCGGATCAGATGATGAGTACGTCGATCGTGGTCACCGGCCATCGCCAGCGCGAGGCCTGGGTGCGTAAAGAGATGCCGCCCGTCGAAGAAGTCCGGCCGGGCCTCTGGTCGATCCCGGTCCTCATCCCCGAGAACCCGCTGCGCTACATCCTTGTTTACGCATTGGCGACGGCAGACGGCCGGCTCGCGCTCATCGACACCGGCTGGAACACCGACACGGGCTGGAAGATGCTCGTCGACGGAATCCACGCCACCGGACACGACCTCGCCGACGTCTCGCACGTCTTCGTCACCCACCTGCACCCCGACCACTTCGGACTCGTCCCGCGCCTGCTCGAACACACCGACCCACAGCTCGCGATGCACGTCGCCGACGCCCGCCACCTGCGGTTTCACAGCGAACAAGAAGTAGCGCGTGAGTTCGTGGCCGCTCAGGAGGACCTCCGTGTCCTCGGCGCTCCGACCGACGTCGCGGACACCGGGCTCCTCGAATTCGTCCGGCTCCCGGACGGTCGCACGATGGATGTCGAGCTCGACGACGACGTTCCGCTGAACGTTCCCGGGTGGAATCTGCGTGCGGTGTGGACACCCGGCCACACGGCGGGGCACCTGTGTTTCGCCGACGACGACGCGGGCGTCATCTTCACCGGCGATCATCTGCTCCCCCGGATCAGCCCGAATGTCTCGACCAATCCCTTCCAGACGCCGAGCCCGCTGGCCGACTACCTGACGTCGCTCGCGCGAACCGAGCACATCGGCGACCTCGAGGCCATGCCCAGTCACGAGTACCGATTCCGTGGGCTCGCCGACCGGGTGACCGATCTCCTCTCGCACCACGAGGAACGGCTCAACGAGATCGCCGAGGCGATCTGGAACCAACCGGGCGCGACAGCGTGGGACGTCACACGCGCTGTCACGTGGTCTCGCCCGTTCTCCGATCTGTCGATTCCCTTGTCCCGCATGGCATTGCGGGAGACCAACGCGCACCTGCTGGTACTCGAAGCGCGCGGCATCATCTCGTCGACAGGCCACGAGCCGGTGCGCTGGACGGTCACCGACACCCGCCCCGCCGACCATCACATCGAATCCGCGACGATCGAATCCGCAACCACGAGAGGAACTCTGCGATGACCCCGGTACGCACCGAATCCGCCGACGGCGTAGCCGTTTTCACCATCGACCGCCCGGAGGCGCGAAACGCCGTCAACCAGGAGGTCGCACAACAGCTCGCCGCGGCGATGGACGAGTTCGAACGACGCGATGACATCACCATCGGCATCCTCACCGGAGCGGGTGGAACCTTCTGTGCCGGTATGAATCTCAAGGCGTTCACGCGTGGTGAGCTGCCCAGCGTCGAGGGTCGCGGCTTCGGTGGTATCGCCTCCGCTCCCCCGAGCAAACCACTGATCGCGGCGGTCGAGGGTTGGGCACTGGCGGGCGGGTGCGAACTGGCACTGTCGGCCGACCTGATCGTCGCCGCCGACGACGCGAAATTCGGTCTGCCGGAGGTCAAGCGCGGACTCGCGGCCGCAGCGGGCGGTCTGCTGCGACTCCCCAAGATCCTTCCCTACCAACTCGCCATGGAGATCGCACTCACCGGCGACCCGATCACCGCCGTCCGCGCCCACGAGTTCGGTCTGGTGAACATCCTGACACCGTCGGGTGGAGCGCTCGACGGCGCGCGTGAGCTCGCAGCACGGATCGCCGCCAACGGACCGCTGGCGGTGCGCGCCACCAAGCAGGTCGTCAGCATGGCCATCCGCTACACCGACCCCGAGTTGTTCGCGGAGCAGCGCGGCATCCTCGACCCCGTCTTCGTCTCCGACGACGCGCAGGAAGGCGCCCGCGCCTTCGCCGAGAAGCGCGCACCGAAGTGGACCGGCCACTGACCGAGGCACCCCCTCGCCTACGATCGAGAAGTGGACCTGCACCTTGCCACCTATTTCGTCGCGGTCATCGATCACGGCGGTATCACCAAGGCTGCGCAGGCGCTCTACATCTCCCAGCCGTCGCTCTCGCAGGCGATTCGCACGCTCGAACGCCGACTGGGCGTGACGCTGTTCGACCGCACGGGGCGTCGACTCGAACTCACCGAGGCGGGCGCACGCGTCGAGGTGATCGCGCGGCGAGTCCTCGCCGACGTCGAGCGAGCGCGTCAGCGGGTTGGCGCAGTTCGCGAATTGCGTTCCGGGACAGTGGATGTCGTCACCGAATCCGCCTTCGCAGTCGCACCCCTCGTCACGATCGTGCGTGATTTCCGTGCGCGCTTCGATCGGGTGATCGTACGAATTCTTGCCGCCGACGGCCCGGCGGGCATCCTCGCTGCGCTGCGCAGCGGACGCGCCGAGATAGGACTGATCGATTCCAGCGCGGACCATTCCACTTTCGTATCCGCGCCGCTGGGCACTCAGGAACTCGTCCTTGCCGCGCCACCGTCTCTGAACGTCGACGCCGACGCCGGGGTTGTCGCACGCGAGTCCGTTCGCGCGCTGCCCCTGCTCCTCGACCTCTCCGACCCGGCGACCGAAAGCCTTCTCGCCGACGTCATCGCCGACGGTGCGCGCAACGTCGCGGTCGACTGCGCGCATCCGCCCACCATCCGCGAGCTGGTCACCCGGGGCGTCGGCGCGACCATTGCGCCGCGGGAGTCGGTCGCCGAGCAGATTCCGGACGCCACGACGTACAGCCTGGGCCCGCCGCTGCGACGAGATTTCGGCCTGATCATGCGCTCCGGGCAACCGTCGCCCGCCGCCGCAGCCTTCGTCGCCGTCGCGCGCCAGACATGCGGCGCGCCAGCACAAGTCGACGACCCGGTCTTCGAGTAGCCCGTGGAACTACGTCAGATCGAATACTTCCTCGCCGTGGTCGAGCACGGCGGGATCGGCGGGGCGTCGGTGTCGCTCGGCGTGACCCAGCCGACGGTGTCGCAGGCGCTACGCGCGCTCGAACGCGAGCTCGGGGTGCAACTCTTCCACCGGATCGGCCGCGGGATGGTGCCCAGCGCTGCGGGACGTGCACTCGTCGGCTCGGCGCGCCAGATCGTGCGCGACGTCGGATCGGTCGACGACGCGCTTGCCGTCGGCAGTGATCAGATCACCGGGCGGGTGGAGATCCTCGCGTCACCATTCGCCGACGGTTCCACGATCGCCGATGTGGTCGCGGCATTCGTCAGCGCGCACCCCACCGCCACGATCAGGGTGGGCGAACTCGACGACGAATCACTCGCGGCAGCCGTGATCGAGGAGGGTCGCTGCGACTTCGTCGTCACACATCTTCACCCCGTCGAGACGGCGGTCGACGATGCTCTCGAAGTGATCGTGCTCGGCGAGCAGGAGTTCTGGCTCGTCTGTCCCTCGGGCACCGTCCTGCCCGACGGTCCGATCGACATCGCCGACCTCCCCCACATCCCGATGGTGTTCGTTCCGCGCGGCGGGACGGTCGCCGACGAGATCGAGAGCGCGATGCGCGAAGCGGGCGTACGCCCACCGATCGCGGTGCTCGCCGAAGACCGCGAGGAGCGACTACCCATGGTGCTGGCGGGAATCGGCGCGACGCTGCTCGAACGACGGGTCGCGGAGTCGGTTGCCGATCGCACCACGGTGCGGCCCGTTCGTCCGCGATTCGTCCGCAACTTCGCGCTCATGTACGACCCGACGGCATTATCGATCGCCGCACAGGCTTTCGTCGACGTCGTTCGAACACTGCACCGCGAGAACTGAATACGGTCGACGTATGACCGGTCAGGCCACCCGCTCGAACACTGCCGCCAGCCCCTGTCCGCCGCCGATACACATCGTCTCGAGGCCGTAGCGCCCGCCACCGCGCACCAGTTCGCGAGCCAGCGACGCGAGCATCCGGCCTCCGGTCGCGCCGACGGGATGACCGAGAGAGATGCCTGAGCCGTGCACGTTGACGCGCGCGAAATCGGCACTCTCGGTGGAGAATCGACCGAAACCCCACTCACGGGTCACGGCAAGCGCCTGTGCCGCGAACGCCTCGTTGAGTTCGATCACGTCCATGTCGTCGAGGGTGAGACCCGCCTTGTCGAGCGCCTTCTGCGTCGCCGGAACCGGACCGATCCCCATCGTCTCCGGGGGAACTCCCGCAAGACCCCATGACACCAGTCGTACGAGTGGGCGCAGACCGTACCGCTGCGCCGTCTCAGCGGTCGTCACCAGACACATCGACGCCGCGTCGTTCTGACCGCTCGCATTTCCGGCGGTCACCGTGGCGTCGGCGTCGACCTTCGACATGATCGGTGTCAGCGCGGCAAGCGAATTCAGAGAAATGTCGGCCCGCGGATGTTCGTCGGTGTCGATGACCTGCTCAGACCGCTTGCCCGACATGGTGACCGGAACGATCTCCTCGGCCAGGATGCCGTCCTTCTGCGCACGCACGGCGCGCAGATGCGATTCGACGGCCAGCTCGTCCTGCTCGTCGCGCGAGATGCCGTACTGCCTACGGAGATTCTCGGCGGTCTCGATCATCCCGCCCGGGATCGGATGGTCTCGGCCACCTGCGGTGGATCGCGCCCGAGCAAGGCTGTCGTGCAGCGCGATTCCGGTTCGTGCTCCACCCCAGCGCATGTCGACGGAGTAGAACGACGCATTGCTCATCGACTCGGTACCGCCCGCTACGACGAGATCGTTGTCGCCGGCACCCACCTGATAGGCCGCCTGGATCACGGCCTGCAGACCGGAGCCGCAGCGTCGATCGACGTGCATGCCCGGCACCGTCGTCGGAAGCCCTGCGTCGAGCGCGACGACCCGCCCGATCGCGGGTGCCTCACTGTTGCCGTTGCAGTGGCCGAGGATCACGTCCTCGACGGCGTCGTGCGGCACAGCGGTGCGCTCGAGCAATCCGCTCAGCGCCGCTACTCCGAGGTCGACCGCGGTCACGGATCGGAACATCCCGCCGTAGCGTCCGATCGGGGTGCGGACCGGTTCGCAGATCACGACCTCACGCATGATGTAGCTCCTCTGACTCGCGCAGCCGCACGCCGGCCTCCCGTCCGACGACGGCGGCCTGCAATTGCGTCATCGACGTCAGCCGATCAGCTCGAAGATGGTGGCATTGGCCATGCCGCCCGCTTCGCACATCGTCTGCAGTCCGTAGCGAATACCGTTGTCGTGCATGTGATGCGCGAGACGAGTCGCGAGGATGGCGCCGGATCCCCCGAGCGGATGTCCGACGGCGATCGCTCCGCCGAGCGGATTGAGCGCCTTCTCCGATGCACCCGTGTCGATCTGCCACGCCAGCGGCACCGGCGCGAACGCCTCATTGACCTCGAATGCACCGATCTCGTCGATCGAGAGTTTGGATCGTGCAAGCACTTTGGCCGTGGCGGGAATCGGCCCCGTGAGCATGACGACCGGATCATCACCCGCCACGACGGTGGTGTGAATCCGCACCAGAGGGACCAGGCCGTTGGCCGCCGCGGTCTCGCTCGACATCACCAGCAGCGCGGCAGCCCCATCGGAGATCTGTGATGCGTTGCCCGCGTGAATGACACCGTTATCGTCGAACACCGTTCGGAGTTTGCCGAGGGACTCCAGCGAACCGCCGCGTCGAATACCCTCGTCCCCCTCGAGTACGCCGGGCAGCGTCGCGAGCTGAGCGTCGAAGGCGCCCGAATCGGTTGCTGTGGCGGCGAGTTCGTGTGACCGCAGTGCGTACTCGTCGAGTTGGGCGCGGCTCAGACCCCAGCGTCGCGCTACCTCCTCTGCCCCGATGCCCTGACTGAAGCGGTCGACGCCGAAGCGGTCGAGTACGGTTGCCGGCTGACTCTCGCCGTTGGGTGCCGCGGTACCCATCGGGACACGGCTCATCGACTCGACTCCGCCCGCCACGACGACGTCGAGTTGGCCGGAGATCACCGCGGCCGCGGCCATCGCCAATGCCTGCTGACTCGACCCGCACGCCCGTGTGACCGTGGTTCCGGGGACCGTGGTCGGCCACCCGGCGGCCAACACCGCTGTGCGTGCGATGTTTCCCGCCTGCTCGGCGTGCTGGCTTACGCAACCCCACATGACGTCGTCGATGATCGCGGGGTCGATCCCGGTGCGTTCGACGAGCGCTTCGAGCACGTGGGCCGAGAGGTCAGCGGGATGGATACCGGCCAACGCCCCGTTTCGACGTCCGATCGGGGTGCGTACCGCGTCGACGATCACTGCATCTGTCATGCATTCGAGCCGACCACTTCTCACCTGGTGACCACAAGTAGTTTCGCGTTCACGGACTCATAGACAAGCCCTATCCCATTGAGTCGCCCTATCGGTGTGTTAGCCGATCCGGCCGTTCCTTCCACCTACGTCACGGGTGCATGCTGGAGGTCATGGCACGTCTGGCCCGCACGCTCGGTCTCACCGACACCCAGGAAGACATCGTCGCCGCGGTGCGACGATTCGTCGACGCCGAGATCATCCCGACCGCGCAGCAACTCGAACACGACGACGCCTACCCGCAGAAGATCGTCGATGGCATGGCCCAACTGGGGCTGTTCGGCCTGATGATCCCCGAGGAGTACGGAGGACTCGGCGAGTCGCTGCTCACCTACGCGCTGTGCGTCGAGGAGCTCGCACGCGGCTGGATGAGCGTGTCCGGTGTCATCAACACGCATTTCATCGTCGCCTACATGCTGCGTCAGCACGGAACCGACGAGCAGAAGCAACGGTTTCTGCCACGGATGGCCACCGGCGAGGTGCGCGGCGCGTTCTCGATGAGCGAACCGGATCTCGGCTCCGACGTCGCAGCGATCAAGACGTCGGCCAAGCTCGGTGACGATGGCGCGTACACGATCAACGGCGCGAAGATGTGGCTGACGAACGGGGCGTCGTCGACTCTCGTTGCGGCACTTGTCCGTACCGACGAGGGCGCGGCCAAACCGCACCACAATCTGACGACGTTCCTCATCGAGAAGCCTGCAGGATTCGGGGAAGTCGTTGCCGGACTGACCATTCCGGGAAAGATCGAGAAGATGGGCTACAAGGGCATCGACACCACGGAGATGATCTTCGACGACTATCGGGCATCGCCGGACGACATCCTCGGCGGAGTGCCCTGCCGCGGGTTCGCGCACATGATGGACGGGGTCGAGGTGGGTCGGGTCAATGTCTCTGCACGCGCGTGCGGTGTTGCGCAACGAGCGTTCGAACTCGCCATCGCCTATGCGCAACAGCGCCACACCTTCGGCAAACCGATCGCCGAGCACCAGGCGATAGCGTTCAGTCTCGCCGAGATAGCCACCAAAGTCGAAGCGGCACACCTGATGATGACCAATGCCGCACGGCTGAAGGACTCCGGCGAACGCAACGACGTCGCAGCGGGCATGGCCAAGTATCTGTGCAGCGAATACTGTTCGGAGGTCACCGGGGCGTCGTTCCGCATTCACGGCGGGTATGGCTACTCGAAGGAGTTCGAGATCGAACGACTCATGCGTGAAGCGCCGTTCCTGCTCATCGGCGAGGGCACCAGCGAGATCCAGAAACAGATCATCAGCAAAGGGCTGCTGCGCGAGTACGCCGCCAGCTGAACCACCGACAGATATCCGACGAGAGGGAAAAGACGTGCAGCGCACCGTATTCAACGAAGACCACGAGGCTTTTCGCAAGACGATCCGCGACTTCATCGCCAAGGAGGTCGTGCCCGTCCACCCCGAATGGGAGAAGCAGGGACACCCGCCGCGTGACTTCTACCGCAAACTCGGCGAGTTGGGCGTGCTCGGCATCGAGGTGCCCGAGGAGTACGGCGGCGGAGGCGTCCACGATTTCACGTATTCGCTTGTCGTGTCGGAAGAAACCGCCCTCGCGGGCGTGACCTTCGGCAGCGAGTCGGTACACACCAATCTGATCCTGCCGTACCTCATGGAGTACGCGACCGACGAACAGAAGCAGCGCTGGCTACCCGGATTCGCCTCGGGCGACATCATGTTCGCGATCGCCATGACCGAACCGGGCACCGGCTCCGACCTCGCGAACATCTCGACGACGGCCAAGCTCTCCGAGGACGGCAGCCACTACATCCTCGACGGCGCAAAGACATTCATCACGGGTGGCGCACTGGCCGACCGCATTCTGGTGGTGTGCCGCACCGCATCGTTCGATCCCGACAATCGTCGGGCCGGACTCTCGATTCTGGTGGTGGACACCACATCCGAGGGTTTCGCCGTCGGACGGAAGCTGGAGAAGATCGGACTCAAGGCGTCCGATACCGCCGAACTCTCCTTCTCATCGGTGCGCG
>NZ_LZMO01000224.1:0-1099 GCF_001665715.1 Gordonia sp. 852002-10350_SCH5691597 | reverse complement strand
GAGGCTTCCGCCAGGACACCTGTTTCGTGTTGAGGTGTTCAATGTGCAACAGCACACAGATCGACAGCCTGCGGCATAAAGAAACGCCGCCCGTGCAGGAACACGGACGGCGCAAACAACGAGATAGGAGTCTCAATGCAAGGCCAGAATACCGCAATCGAGGTCCGAGTCCCAGGATCGGGACTTCCGCTCTACACAGATGGCAAGTCGCTCGTCGCACTCAAGCCGATTGCCGACTACTTCGGACTCGACTGGGCGGGGCAGTTCACGAAGCTCAAGTCGAAGTCGTGGGCAACCATTGGGAAATTCTCAACGGTTGCCGCCGATGGCAAGACGCGCGAAATGACCGCTGGCGATCGCAAGACCCTGACTATGTGGCTTGCCACGCTCGATGAGAACCGGGTCCGCGTCGACAAGCGCGACGAACTGATCGCCTATCAGTCTGAAGCCGCCGACGCTCTCGACAAGTTCTTCCACGAGGGAGTCGCCATCAGCCCCCGTGCCACCGAGCACCAACTCAACGCGGCCATCTTCCAGGCTCGCGCACAGATGGAGTTGTGCCAGGCCGCGCAGGGACTCATCCACCCCGATCACCTCGAAGCCAAGGCGCGAGTGATCCTCGCGCGCGGCATGGGCGAGAATGCGCAGCTCGACCAGCAGGCGCGACCGCTCTATACCGCTGACTTCCTCAAGGGGAAGAACCTCAGCGCGAAGCGGACCAAGAGTGTTTCCGGCGTGTTCGGGAAGCGATGCAAGGCCGCGTATATCGACCTGCATGGCGTTGAGCCGCAACGGTATCCGCTCACACTCTCGAACGGTCAGACGCGCGACGTCCTCGCCTACACCGAAGCCGATCGCGAACTTCTCGAATCGGTGTGGCAGCAGTACTACGCCGAGCCAACACAGCTGGAGGTCGAGGCATGAACGACTTCCCGGTGTTTGATTCCCCGAGGACTAATCCACACGACCAGCGGCATGTCCATCATGAAGCCGATGTGACCATGCGTGTCGACGCGACCGACGAGTGGATCACCGTCCCATTGCGCACGGTGTTCACCGACGACGGGCTGTCCGGATGGTCGTTCGAGATTGGCCCGTA
>NZ_LZMO01000223.1:0-13521 GCF_001665715.1 Gordonia sp. 852002-10350_SCH5691597 | reverse complement strand
GGATTACCCACGTGTGGTCGAGGTTGATGGTGTTAACGGGTCGACGTGGACGCTGCACGGGTCGGGGATGGGGCCAGTCATCATGTCGGGCGTCAAAGGCCTGTACCACCCACTGCGGCTGCCGCGAGACCAGAAGCCCGCATTCATGCCTGGCGGCATCCCCGGCATCCCGAAGACCGATCCGCAGGTGATCGACCTCAAAGTGTTCTCATCTGGCCCCACAGGTATTGAGTGGGAACAGATCGAGAACGACTGGTGGGCTGCATGGTCGGACGAAGCCGACTCCACCTTGCGGGTATTCAACCGTGCCGGTGACGCCTACCGGGAGATGGACGTTCGGGTGCAGACATGGCCCGAAGACGACATGGATTCCGAACCGGAGGAGGAGTGGCCGTGGGCTATGCCGTTGATTGCGTACCGTCCTGGATGGCGGGGGCAGACGATCACGTCACGGTGGCCGTTGTCGGGCACCGCGACAGGTAGCGGCACGCTCAAGTTTGTCAATCCGGGCGATCTTGACATCAGTGTGCAGATTTCGCTCACCAACACCGGGGTCGAGAAGTGGACGGTACCGGATGGTATCGACGGCGCCACTGTCAAACTCGAACAGTTCCCCGCGTCGGTCGGTGATCTGTTTATCGATACCGACCCGTTTGCGATGCAGTTGGATTCTGACGTTGAGTCGCAGATCGCAATGTCACTGCTGGGGTTGCGGTTCCGCAAAATGATCCCGGCGAACACCACGGTCCCGGTTGAGGTGCCGATCGGTGTCACTGGCGGTGCGGGCGCGGCTAAGGCGTACATGACGCCGATGTGGAAGCGGCCCTGGTGACCGCTCCGGTTGATATTCGTCTCGACGGTGTGCGAGAAAGGGTGCTTGCGCGTCATCGTGTTGAGGCGGCGGCGACGCAGCAGCGGCCAGAGGTGATGATCTGCGACAAGCAGTGGCAGCTCGTCGCCTACGTGCAGGGTGAGTTGGACGGCGACTTCGAGGAGATCGCGAACGATACCGGTGAAGGCGTACTTACGCTCCCCGGTCGACATCGGCTCGTGAAATGGCTGCTCACCAAGCAGCGGTGGCCCGAAGATGTGCACATCATTGTCCAGACGCCGTACAAGCGGTGGGCGGGCAAATGTGACGACATCAAACGGGTCATCGCGTCGGGCGAAATGGTCGCGGTGCGTGTGCATTTCCTCCACGACTACGACCGCGCAAAGCACCTCGAATGCTATGCCACCCCAGGATCACCAGCAGAGTTTCAGCCGATCAAGGCGATGCCATGGGTGGGTCCAGCCGTGACGGGCGTGAACACGTTTGGCCTCGTCAACATGTGGCGAGTCCAGATGGGAATCGATTCATTCCCTGACGACATCCTCGCGGGGATGGGCATGTTCAATGATTGGCTACCGGAGGATTGGTGGACCACGATGGTCCCGAACAATCCGCTCGTTGATTCGAGTCGGTGGACGGCAATGTCGGCGCGGTTCCCTATGTTTCACGATCTGGTGTTGCCCACGTTGCAAGACGGTGGGTTGCATCTGTCGGTGCAACGGTGGATGCCCGGTGATCCGCCGATACCGGGAGTGAAGCTGTCGGGCGAGCACTCGGTGCGGGTGTTCAAGACGATCGACAAGTCCGGATACCAAGGATTCACAGGCACGCTAGTCGATGGGCTTCTCAACTTCGTTGGCGTGATGGCTGAGGACTTCATCAACGAGATTCGACAAGAGCTCTCGCGCACGGTGCCGCCCGAGTACAAGCTGCCAGGCATCTTCGGCACGGTGAAATCTGCTCCGGCAATTGTGATTCCGGAGGGCAACCTCACGCCGCTGTCGTCATCAACGATGACTCTGCACAAGGCGATCGCCTACGCGATGGTGACGGGCGGCAAGAGTCCGCAGTGGGTCAACTCGCTCGCCAAACTGGCGGCGAACGCCGCGCTGGGATGGTTGGGCGCGACAATCGGAAACCCTGGGCTTGCGCTCGGTGTCTTCGATTTTCTGATCGAAGACACCATTCTTGCGTTCCATCGCACCCCGAATCCGGTGCGGAAAGCACTCATGGGGCCGGACGCGAACTGGGAGCAATGGGTGCAGGGGCCGGGCGTGGGATTCACGCTGTCGACGCTGCAGGCTATCAGGACCGGTTTCTGGGATACCCGCTACTACACCAGCTTTGAGGCCGAGCTCGACCCTGCGGCTCTGCCGTGGAAGTTGGGCAAGCACTTCGATCTGATGGATCGGATCGCGTTCGAGATCGCCGATCAGCTCTACGTCGACCACGTGACGAAGTGGGGTGTGAAGTGGTCAGCCTCCGAACCCGTCACTCACCGTTTGACGATCGGTGATGGTCGCGCGGAGGAGTCCCCCGCGGCGAAGATGCAGCGCTACAAGGAGAGCATTTTGACCCTGATTCAGCAGCAAGGAGTGCTCAGCGACGGAGGCACCGCATGATGGAGGACATTCGACGCGTCGACGACCACGGCGACACCTACTCGATCCCCTATGACCCTGGTGCACGTAAGACGCACCGGTGGGAAGGGTTGTTCCTCGATATTCCGATGACGATGGTGCGAGATCCGGCTGGTATTTGGCAGCCGTCTCCTGGGGCGATCATGTTGCCGCACACAGCGGCTCGTATCGCTGAGCATGTCGAGTTGTGCGGCTTTGCCCTCGATGATCAGGCGGCACAGATCCGGCGTGTCGACCTACCGCGTGGCGCACACCGCTGGCAGGATGCCCGTTCCCCGATCCCTGACATCGATCCGGTCGACAAGGTGCGGGATGTCGCGACCGCTGTCCTCACGACGTCGGAGAAGCAAGCGCTGATCGAGCGGCTACAGGCTGACGTTGACGACATCAATCTTTCAGAAGGAGATAAGTGATGAGTGATCCAACCTGGTTGCCTGATGTGCTTCGCGCCGCAGGCCTCCGATGCGACGTCTACCCTGGCGCGTTCGACCGAGGTCATGGTGACTTCGGCACGATCTGGGGGATCATTGCCCATCACACGGGCAGCTTCGGTGAGACTCCGCGCGGTATCGCGGAGCATCCGGCTCTCGGTCTCGCGTCGCAGCTCTACCTCTCTCGTGACGGTGTGTACACGCTGTGCGGCGTCGGGATCGCGTGGCACGCGGGCGAGGGCTCATGGCCTGGTATCCCGACAAACAACGCCAATCAATGCACCATCGGCATCGAAGCAGCCAACGATGGCACGTCGGGATGGTCTGCGGCGCAGTACAACGCGTACGTGCGTGGGTGTGCGGCGATCCTCAACAAGCTCGGGCAGCCGTCGTCGCATGTGATCGGCCACAAGGAGTGGGCGGCGATCCAGGGCAAGTGGGACCCCGGTGGCATCAACATGAACACCTTCCGCGCCGACGTTGCGCGCGTGCAGGCGGAACTTCGTGGTGGTGCACCGAAACCCCCGCCCGTCGTCAATCAGATCGACGCACAAGCGAAGGTCGCGACATGGCTCGGCAAGCGACTGCACGCAGGCGAGAAGCCATGCAAGGACGGCGTGGGTAGGTTCGCCGACTTCGAGCACGGCTCGATCTACTGGCATCCCAAGACTGGTGCGTACGCGATCCCGAAGGGCGGGCTGTACGAAGCGTTCTCGGCGCGCAAGTGGGAGCAGGGTGAACTCGGCTACCCGGTGCGCGTGCACGCGGTCCTCGATCGTGGTGGTGTGCAGGCATTCCAGGGCGGCGTGCTCTACGTCCTCAACGGTGCTGACCCGAAAGGCCATGTTGTGCATGGTGTCATCGGTGCTCGCTGGGCGAAGGAGGGCTACGAGAAGGGTGCGCTCGGGTGGCCGACGTCGGATGAATACGCAGATGGCAATGGGCGCCGTCAGGACTTCGAGGGTGGCTCACTGCTGTGGGACCCCTCGGGCGCAGTGAAGATTCTCAACGGAAAGGCATGACCATGAAGGTGTTCGGCTACAAGCCATCTCAGATTCGTAAGTTCGTTGTCGCGGTGCTCGGCGCCGTCGTCCTGATCTTGACGCAGATTCTCACGACGGGGGCCGATGTGATTCCGGCGTCGTGGGGTGCGTGGATTTCGACGGTGGTCGCGGTCGCGACAGCGGCGGGGGTGTATCTCGCACGCAACGCCTCCATGATCGACAGCCTCGACGAGTGATTCCCATGCCGCACACCGACAACGTCAGTCTGTACGTTGTCGGTGGCCTGGCGATCGTCCTCATCGGCATTCTCGGTGCAGTCATGCGGGCCATCGTGCAGGGCAAGATCCTGCCGAAGTCGACGCTTGATGCCATGATCGCCGAGCGTGATGCACGGATCATGGCGCAGGCGTCGGCGCTTGATGCCGCGACCGTGCTGACAACGGAGCAGGCGCACACCATTGCGACACAAGCGGACAGCATTGCAGATTTCGGTGAGGCTCAGCGCCTCCAGGTGCGCGTCGCGAACGCGCTTCACGCTCAGGTTGCCGATGCTGGCGGTGAGTGACATGAGCGATCCGATTGTGGATGACGCTGATGGTCGCCGGGTGGGTTTTGAGCGCCAGATTAATGAGCTTCGGGCGGCTCGTCCTGATGTGGATGCGCATCGTCGGGAGGCTGCCGAATTGTTGGCTGAGTCGCGGGAGGCTGAGCGCCGCAATCACTTCGCGGAGGCGATTGCCGAGAGCATGAGGAGACGAGAGTGAAGCTGTCCGACATCGACGCCGGAGATATTGCTGTCTTTGTGTGGTGTTTGCTGTCGATCTATCTCACTGTGCGATACGGGATCTGGTCGAATTGGCGGTCGTCGTCAGCGGGCCGAATCCTGTTCACATCCCTGTGCTGCACAAGCATTGCTCTGACTCAGGTGTCGGTGACGTTGCTGACAGATTCGGGCTATCCGGCGCGTGATGTGATCCGTCCGATTGCGTACACGCTCGGCATTATCGGGACACTCGTGATGATTCGCCTTCTACGGAATATGCAGCGGAAGGACCGGCAATGACTGTCGTCGTGACCGCTCGCGGGATCAGCGAGGCCGTCGACCGAAACATGTTGTCGCAGTTCGTGCGCTGCCTGCCGTCGTGGGAGCATATCGAGCTCGGGTGGTCGGCGAGCTACGGGTTCGTGAATGCTGATCACCGTTGGGATGGGCAGGCTTTCGAGCGCGCCCTCGCTGACGGACAAGAGCTACTGACGCAGGTGATCGAGCGGTATCTCGCCGCAGACCCGTCGCCGCGCATCGTCCTCGCGGGCTACTCGGGGGGTGCGGCACTCATTCACCGCTGGCTGGCGTCGCAATGGCGGTCGTATCCAGAGGTCGTGGGCGCGGTGTTGGTGGCTGATCCGCACGCGCCGCTCACGAATGGCCTGTTTGGTGTGGCCGGGTTGCGTCCGATGCAGACGTTCGGCCCGGTGCTGTGGGTCAGCAATCCGCGCGACATGATCTGTTGTTGCCCACCGGATTCGCCGATCCGCACCATCGGGGACCAGACGGCCATGATGAGCTTCTGCGATCCTGCCGCGTGGGGGTTGGACCTGCTTGATCGGGTGAAGAACAACCGCTGGCAGCAGATTCGCGCCAATCCGTTCGACATCATCGGCACCGTTCGTCGTTACGGGCGTGCTGTCGATGACGTGTGCGGCTACCTCGGCGTCGACCCGCACACCCTCAAGTTTTCGGGGTCGCTGTGTCAACACACCGTGTACTCGTGGCAGCGACCCACCGCAGGCGACACGTGGCTACAGAACGCCGCCAAGCGAATCAGGAGTGTGGCATGACGTCACCAGACGGCCGGCCGCTGTCGGCATATCAGGACACGCAACCTGAGCCGGTCGGGTCGTGGCCGATGATGGTCAATCTGTCGAAGTTGGGCGAAAAGATCATCATGACACCCCTTGCGCATCTGATTGCGTGGGTTCTGGGTGATGACGTCGAGGACTGGGACACGCTGGAAGAGCTGCGTGACAATCTCATTCCTGCGCTATTGCGTCGTCCGTTGGAGATTCTCGCCGGGATATTCCACACCGGCACGGACGAGACGGGCATTGTCGGCCTGACGGCGATCGAGAAACTCTTTGCGCCAGTGCAAAACATCATTGACACCATTTTCAACGGCTACCACAACACGTCCGAGACGGGTAAGAACCTCAACGACATTTCGGTGACGATGGCGAACGTGGATAACCGGCTCACAAATCTGGAAGGAGGCGGTGTGCGACAGAGCATTACGTCGTCTACGACGATCAACTTGTCGGGTAAGACCAAGGTGAAGGGCGTGCTGATCGGGTCATCCTCGGCGGCGTCTCCGGGTGGTAATCAGGCTGGTGGCGCGGCGGGTACTCCGGGCGGATATGTGGAGCTGCCGGAGATTGACGTCACGTGGCTGGCGACGCAGGTGCCCGACATTACGGCGGTGAGCGTGGTCGTCGGCACGAGTGGCGGCGAGAGCAAGTTTGGGCAGCGCTCAAACGGGACGTGGGTCTTCGAGACCCGCATTGGTTTCGCTGTCAAGGTTGACGGGTATTCGTTTGTCACTTGCAACTCGGGGCCTGGCGCGGGCGGATACGGCGGCGCTGGCTACACCAGCGGCGACGCCACCGTCAACAACGGCACTAAGGGTGGCGACTCGATGCTCGCCATCGGCGGTGCTGGCGGTGCCTACGGCGGCAACGGCCCCGGTAGAGCGGGAGGCAACGGCATTCAGGCCCCGATCGACGGTCCGGCCAAGTCTGGCGGCTCAGGCGGTGGCGGTGGTGGCGGCGGCGGAGCGACCAGCCTCGGCGGTATCGGCCAATCGGGCGGGGCAGGTGGACACGGCGCTTTCCCCGGTGGCGCACCGGGCGGCGGTGGCGGTCGAGCCTCAAATCCCGGACCCGGCACCACAGTCGGCGCGGGCGGTAGCTCCGCAAACGGATACGTCGAGTTGGAGGCGGTATGACCGAGCTTGTGATCAGTAACGTGCAGGGGTGGGCATCGACGACCCGCCTCTACCGCGACGTGGTTGCTGACGGCGACTGGTGGCTGATTTCGGCCATTCTCGTGTCAGCGGTCCGCAACGCCACGGTCGATGTGGTTGCCGAGACTGCCGACATCGACCCTCACGGCACAGCGGACTCGGGCACCGGGCATATCGAAATCTATCGCGCCACCGTGGCCGAGACGCCCGCTTACGAATGGGTGCAGACCGCCGGACCGCCTGCGCCACAGGGAGATTACGACATCACCTACCCCGATGACAAGCACCTCATCGCCACACGCGATGGCGTCGAGTATCGCGCCGAACTCCAACAGGTCCGCACCGACTACACGATCACCGCGGTAGACGCCGACGGCGACCCGCTCAACGGCTTGACGCCGTGGGCGGTCCTGCCGCACGGCACCACCTTTGAGCAGGCACTCGACCACATCGCACAGGAGGCATGATGGCTCGACTACAAGGCGTCTACAAGCTGCCCGATGGCAGCATCCCCATCGGCGGCACAATCAAGCTGCGTGTCCCCCGTGACCGCAACACCACAAACGGCAGCTCGTACACGATGCCCGCGAAAACCATCGCCATCCCTATCGACGCGACGACCGGCGCATACGATTCGGGCACCATCCCAGACGGCCCATACCAGGTGCGGCGCGTCATCACTGGCGCACCGACACAGGGCAGCAACGGCGGCTGGTCGGATGTGATCCTGTCGGGCACCACCGATCTACAGACGGCGATCGACACCTACGACCCCACCTCTTACACCCCACCTGTGGTGTCGGCGGCGCAGGCTGCGGCGGCGCAGGCGGCGCAGGCGGCGGCGGCGGCCGAGGCGGCGGCCGAGCAGGTGGCCGGCGGCGTGGTTGCCACCGACAACGGTGACGGCACATTCTCGCTGTCGTCGTCGACGGGCGCGCTCGTCGACCACGGCGACGGCACCTGGACTCTCACCACCTAAGCAGGGAGACATCACGCATGGCATCTGTCACTGGCTATTCGAAGACTCAGACGGACCAGTTGTTTGCGCCGAAGGTGAATGATCGGCCGGCGCACGGGCTCGACGTCGGATTCGCGATCGGTTTCCCGGAGGCGACGAGCTCGGCGACGACGATCAATGGGATCGCGGCGAAAGCGAAAGCGTTGGGCGGGCGCCGGATTCGGATCATCATCTCGCCCTACGACGTGGGTGCGGGGCCGTCGTACACGTGGACGCGGGTCGATCAGCAGTTCGCGGCGGCGAAGGCAGCAGGGTTGTCCCCGCACGTCCTGTTTGAGCAGCCCCGCAACGGTGCTGGCACTGCGTTCGTCACGCCGACGACGGCGGTGATGACTCCGCTGATCACCGCGGCTGTCGCCCGGTACAAGGATCGCTGCTCGACGTGGGAAATCTGCAACGAGGTCAACCACCAGCAGCTGTGGGGTGGTGCACCGTCAGCGTCGGCGTACAAGACGATCCTGCAGGCCGCCTACACGGCGATTCACGCGGCTCAACCGCACGCCGTAGTGGTGACTGCAGGTTTGATGCAGGTCAATAATGTTGCCAATCAAACGATTTCGCCGGTCGATTTCCTGACCGGCTTGTATTCGGCTGGGGCGCAACCATTCTTCGACGCGGTGGGTAATCATCCCTACACGGTGGAGTCGGGTATCGATCCTGCTGCACCAGTGCCATCGGAAGCGTCGAACGCCTTCCTCCGCGACCAGGCGCTCTATGACGTGATGGTCGCAAATGGTGATTCGGGTAAGCAGGTGTGGTGGTCGGAGGTCGGATTTCCGACGGTGTCGAGCGCTGCGGCGCTCGGGTACACGGTCAGTCAGGCGCAGCAGCAGAAGTACCTGACGACGCTGCTGCAGGTGGGGTCTCGCCGCCCGTGGGTGGGTCCGGTGCTCGTGTACACGGTGCGCGATCTCGGGTCGGACACCACCGATCCGGAGAATGCGTACGGCCAGTACACCATTGACGGCACCCCGAAAGCGTCAGTGCAGTGGTGGAAGTCGGTGACGAAGCCGACGAGTGTGGGCATTCTCGGTGAGGCTGTGGCCCCGCGGGTGTCGCTGGGGTCGCTGTATCGGCCGATGACCGATGTGATCTCGACCAGTGTCCTGACCACCGATCGGTACGTGACGTCGCTGCCGAATGATTACACCAATCAGTGGGGCACGCGTTGGGACGCAACGACCTTCAACGCGCAAGGCCAGAACCTTGTCGCGGCGACGCCGGGGTCTCCGGCCAATGGGTGCGTCAACTCGAGTTCGGGCCGGTATGTGACGAGCGGGTCGACGACGCTGCAGTTCGGCTCCACCATCGACGTCGAGTTCATGTTCACCGGCGACAAGCTCGATATCATGATGTCTTGTGGCGGAGGCTATTTCGACACCCAGGTCTACATCGAGGACCAGGGCGTGATGCGTAAGGCGAAGGCGTTGCCGCTGGCGGGTAGCGCCACGGGCGCCGTGTATCGGTCGCTGCGATTCGCTGAGCGTGCGACCCGAAGGATTCGCGTCGTCATCCCGTACGGGCCGAACGCTCTGACGTGGACGCAGATCGTGCATGAGCGGTCCGCGATCCTCACCCGCTCACCGGATCGACCGCTGATCGTCACGACCGGCGACTCCTACTTCGAGCCCGCTGGGGTCTACAACCCTGGCAGCGCCCGCAGTTTCGCTTGCTTCGGGATGATCGATCAGCTCATCGAGGCGACTGGATTCGCTGTTGCGCGGTGCGCGCAGGGCGGCACCGGCTATTTCAACGACGGCAGCGGGTCCGCAGGCTCACTCACCGCGACGTACGGCACCGCCCACAGCTCACCTTTCGGGTCGACGTCGCGGATCGGCGCGTACACACCATTCCTCGGCGCCGCGAAGCCCGTGCTGTTCCTAGTGAATGGAACCATCAACGACGGCGGGCTCTCGGGTGACGGCACCACCGCGTCCCAGGCGGCGATGCAGGCGCGGGTGACCGCGTTGTTCGATGCCGTCGCCGCTCTCGATCCTCTCGTTGGTATCGCCGCGATTGGTCCTGAGCCGCTCAATGATTCGGCCGCGTCCGGCGTGCACGCGGTGAATCGGCTGGGCATCAAGGCGGCGGTCGACGCTCACGGGCAAGGCGTTGGTTTCGCTGACGCCAACAACCCCGCGGCGCCGTGGTGGACGGGCACCGGCTACGAGAATTCGGTGACCACCAGCCAACAGGCACAGATGATCGGCTCTGATCAGATTCACCCGAATTGGTTCGGGCACAAGTATTACGGCACGCGGATCGCCGCGGCGCTGGCGAGTATGCGGGTCTTGCGGGATCGCGCGGAGAGGGTGGCGTGATGGACGAGCTCAGCCAGGCATTCACCGAGGCCGGCATCGGGTTGCTTCCCGAGGTGGTGCCGCCGCCACCGCCGCCACCGGATGTTGCCGCACCCGACCCGACTGAAGGAGATGCCGATCATGGCTGACATCACCGCATACACCAAGCAGCAGGCCGACCAGCTGCTGGCTGGGAAGTACAGCAAGCCGGCTGAGGGTGTACCGAAGAGCGACCTCGCGTCGGGTGTGCAAGCGTCGCTGGAGAAGGCGGACGCTGCGCTCACCAAGACCGACGCGGACGCGACCTACGTCAAGGCGATCACGCCCGAGATGTTCGGCGCGGCAGGCGACGGCACGACGAATGACCAGGCAGCATTGCAGGCGATGTTCGACGCCGCAGGCGGCAAGATAGTGTGGCTGGCGGGAACGTACGCCCACAACGGCATCCTGACAATCTCAGCCTCGGGGGTGACTATCGACGGACCGGGCACGCTGCTCGCGACCGCCGAACAGACGTCATCGGTGCTCGTGTCCGGCGCGTACTGCACGATGCGACGGGTCACTATCAAGATGCAGTCTACCACGCAGCGCTACACCGAGTACGAGAAGATGAAGGTGCGGGTGACCGGCGATCACTTTTATGCAGACCGCATCACCATCGACGGCAGTGCAGCCTCGGGTGTGTACCTCGCGGCAGGCTGGGCGATGTTCCTCGGCTGCGTCATCAAGGACACCCGCGCAGATGGCATCTTCACCAGCGAAGGTTCCCACGACGTCACTGTCCTTGCGTGCACGGCAATCAACACTGGCGACGACGGATTTTCTGTCGTCTCCTACTCCAATCCCGGACCCGTGCAGCGGTACACCAACGTCGGCTGCAAGGTCATCAATGGAGGGGCGCGCGGGTTCTCGTGCGTCGGCGGCACCGACGTCACGTTCGCGAGTTTCTTCGTCAACGGGTGTCAGTCCGCAGCCCTGTATGTGGGTGGCGAGGGCGATGGGTTCGCCAACATTGCCCGCGTGAACTTCGTCGGCGGCGAGATCATCAACGCCAACCAGAATGCGTCCACCGACCACGGCGCGTTGCACGTCACCGCGTGGGGCACCCGATCAGTGACGCAGGTGTCGTTCTCTGGACTCACGATCCGCAACACCCGCTCCGAGGCGTCCGCCCAGTTGCGCGTCATCCGCTATGACAACTCCACCATCACCGACGTACTGCTGTCGGGGATAACGCTCATCGACGGACCCGGCACCCTCGTCAACCTCCACCAAGTCACCGCCGCAGGCAACCGCATCTACCTCGCGAACGTGCTCAGGAACGGCATCGACATCACCGCCCGTCAGGTGTTTACCAGTTACGGCGCGCTCACCTTGGACGGGGCATCAACAAAGTATGTGGTGTTCATGGCGTCGGGCGGATCGGCGCCGGTCCTGCCCACTGCGGTCGGCAACGTGTCCGTCTACCGATTCAAGAACACTGGCGCCGCGAACGCCACCATCTCGACCACGTCGTCGCAAACCATCGACGGCGCTGCCACCCTTACTCTGTCACCGGGCAACGCTGTCGATATTGAGTCTGACGGCGATAACTGGCGAACTTTCTGACCGCTAGCTCGGCTCCCACTCGTCACCCAACATGCCCCTCATCTCCGTCGACGTCACACCGATCTTGCGGTATCGGCCCGACAACTGCGTGCGACTGGAGGTAACTCACCCGAGTGATACAGCGCCGAGTCCAGTCGGTGGCGACTACTGGTTCGCCGCCGACGAGCTCGAGCACCTGGACTGACCGCTCGATACCATGAATTGTGTTGCGCGCCAACGTGATTGTGTGCTACAGTCGTGTCACAAGTTCAGAGCGGGTGAGGGTCAGGAACACACAGCGACGCCGAACAGAGCCGCGGGCAACGACCCGCCGCCTCGACACAGGCTCGGATCAAGCAACATTGAGACCCCGATCGCGGAGGCCCATGACGCGACACCCGAACCACAGCGCCCCATCTCTTCGGAGGTGGGGCGCTTTTGTCGTCTCACCCCAACAGCCTGCCAATAGCCTCAGCAGCCAACTGCCCCGACGCCCGATCCAAATGACCGTACGTATCCGCAGTCACCGTGATCGACTCATGCCCCATCTGCGCCTGCACCACCTTCAAATTGGCGCCCGCATTGATCGCCCACGACGCATACGTATGACGCAGATCATGCACCCGAGGCTTCTTCAACAACCGCGGCGACGCATCCACCGCCGACACCTTCTTCAACGCAGGCAACCACGCCTTGTTCTTGTACAGCTGGTTAGAGATCGGCCCACCGTCACGCGTCGGGAACAGCAATTCGCCAGGCTCCCGATCCAGATCCAACAACTCAATCACCGACGCCGGCACATCCACCGTCCGCACGCCCTTACGCGTCTTCGGCAACGCCAACCTACGAGCCTTGTTCGACCCGGTGTACTTCCACGCCTTGTTGATTCGCGCCGTCTTCGTGGCCGGATCGATGTCACCCACCGTGAGGGCTGTGGCCTCCCCGAACCGAGTGCCCGTGCCGACAAGCCACATCGTCAACGGCTGCCACCGCTCAGTCATCGCACCACACAACAACGCGAACTCGTCACGTGTCAGGAACACCATCTCGTCGGAATCCTTACGGGGAAGTCGAGTGTGCTCACACGGATTCTTCGGGATCTTCCCCGCACGCACCGCATGATTGAGCGCACCCGCAAGGAAGCCGTGCTTGTTCGCGATCGTCTTTCCCGCACCATCCATGTCGTTGACCCATCGGGCAACCGTCACATCGGTGACTGCCTCGAGCGGCATGGCTCCGATAGTGGGGGCGATGTCGTTCTTCACGTATGCGCGGTATCGGTCGCGGGTAGCTTCCTCGATACCGGTCAGTGTTTCGATGTGGCTGGTACACCACTGCGTGAGGGTGGTGTGACTGGTGCCAGAGTCGATGAGTCCCAGCAGTTTGCGCGCGTCGTCGGGGCCGAAGCGTTCAACGTTGCAGCGGAAGGCGTCAGCCTTCTTGATGTCCTCGAACGTGAGGGATCGTTGCTTGCCATCTTGCCGCCATAGCACCCGATAGTTGCAGGTGCCGTCGACGAGTTCGACGGGTCTCAGCGATGCCATGTGTTGCTCAGCGGGGGATGCATGAACCCAGTTTACCTGCGCCGACACCAGGACTTGTTGCTTTCCGGTGTTGCTTGTTGCTGTGTCGCGGTCCCGGCACTGCGTTGACCTGCGGTTTTGCGGTGGAGCTAAGGGGACTCGAACCCCT
>NZ_LZMO01000222.1:0-4129 GCF_001665715.1 Gordonia sp. 852002-10350_SCH5691597 | reverse complement strand
GGCGTTGCAGGTGCGCCGAATACCACCGTCATGCTGTGATGTCTGCCGACGCTCGCGACGCCATCTCAGGCGCAAACGTGTAGTCGTGATCACCGGTGCCGACGATCGTACGCAGAACCTCCGCAAACGCGGCGATAAAAGCTTCGACCTCGCGCCTGCGCTCCCCTGACGGATAACGCGTCGAGATGTTGATTCCATCTGGAATTCGGTTGATCCACAGGTACACCTCGTCGACGTCCCGGGTGGCACTGCGCAACACTCGCGCGTTTCGACGCTCCCACTCCGCGGCTCCCTGCGCCCGACGCAGATCGATATAAGACACGACAAATCCCGGCGGCGTCACGTCACCTCCGATCAGATCAGCGATCGGGGCGAACGGTGCGGTACCCACGTCCTTGTACCGCGAGACCGACTCGGCAACGCGCGGAAGCGCCTGAGTGAAGGTCTGCGCACCAGCTGGATCAACGTGCACCGGAACGAGACCGACGAACCACCCGACGGCCTCGCCCCACTCGGGTCCCGTGCGTGTGTGGACGGGGCTGATGAATCGCACTTGATCGGTCCCGGCGAGCGCCGCGCTCGTGATCGACATCGCTGTGTAGATGCCCGACGCCACCGAGCCACCCGCAGCCTTGCAGATCTCGTTGAATCGAGCGGTCTCGGCCCTGTCGAGAAGGTCCTGCGAAAGACTCACCTGCATACCGGCATCCGGCTCGCGGGGAGGGGCTACCGCGCCAACGCCGGCGGTGGCGCAACGCGGGAAGCGTGGCATCGCATCTGGTTGGACGGACGTGGGTGAGTCGTTGAAGAACTGCCGCCAGGCGACGACGGCCGAGTTGTTCGCGTCGATCTGTCCCCCCAGATGCCGCTCCGCATCGCTGAAGTCCAGGTAGCTGCCGTACTCGGCGAGCCCATGATGCTCACCGTTGATCTCCGCGCGATAGAGGGCGCTGAGCTCATTGATCGCGAAAACCTGTGTGTAGGCGTCCATCACAGTGTGGTCGGCGCCGAAGACGACGAGGAATCTGTCGTCACCGTCATCGGGTTCCAGAGTCACGACGACGCAGTGTGGCCAACTCAACGGGTTGACGGTGGTATCGAAGTAGTCCTGGATCGTCTGGCGGGCCGAGTCAGGCGACGTCACCACTCCCATCGAGAGCCCGGAGACCGCGACAGCCTCCGGCGCGACGGTCGTCCGAACCAGATCGTCCTCAGGAGCCCCACCGAGCTGGACCGCGGAACGAAGCGCCTCGTGGCGGGCGAACCACTGCCTGATGGTCGCGGCGAAAGCATCTCGGTCCAACCGCTCCTCGATGGTGAAGGCCGTTCCGATCCAGTGCCCGTGCCATTCGTCACCGAGTTCCGCAGCGCGGCGCGCATGCTCGAGATGCATGTACGAAAGTCGACGAGAATCCGAACGCCATTGGGCCGGGTCGGTGGTCGCTTCCCACGCAGTGATCGCGCCCGTGGGAACCTCATAGTCGGCGAGCTCTGTGTATTCCATCGGCATCCTTTTCAGTCACCTGCGCACGGGTACACGTGAATACCTCGGGTATCGAGGAAGTTTGCAGAGATTGTTTACAGAATGGAATTCAGCTGTTCATCCCACGTTCCAAAGTGGACCAGCTCTCACGCTGTTGGTCTCGCCAGTAAGGCCATGCGTGAGTTCCAGGATCAACGTATCGAATTGTCGCCCCAATATGTTGCGCCGTCAATCTGGACTGCAATTGCTGGGTGCACCAGAGGGCACCCGTTTCGATTGCTCCGCCAATGACCTGCCGATCGACAGGGTTCGAATTGTCCGGATATCCGGGCTGATCATATGTGCCCGACCGCCCTGTTCCGGTGGATATGTAGAGCGTGGTGCCACGAAGGTTGTGCGCGAGCGACAGCACGTCGTGGGCCGCCCAGCCCGAGCTGCCCGGGGGTCCCCACATGTTATTTGCGTCACCTCCGAAAGCTGCGACGATCGCCCGCGGGTACGTCTCACCCACAATGCCGGCGGTGCTGTAGCAACCGCTATAGGCACCCACCGCCTTGTAGAAACCCGGATTCCTCGCGGCGAGCACCAATCCCGCTCCCGCACCCATCGAGATTCCCGCGATCCCCCGTCGCCCGTTACCGTCGAACGCGGCATCGATAAGGGGTGGCAGCTCCTTCACAAGGAATGTTTCCCACTGGTAGCGGCCAAGTTTCGGGTCGTCGCGCTCCCAATCGGTGTAGAAGCTTCCGTTGCCCGCCAGGGGCATGACAACGTTCACGTTCTTGTCCGCATAGAAGTTCCGGGCGTCGGTCTTGCGTAGCCACATGCTGTTGGCCGGGTCCTCTTCGCCGAGGCCACTCAGCAGATACAACGACGGCCTGGTTCCCGAGGGGTGACGAGGTGTGATCACCTGCACCTTGATCGTCTTACGCATGGCGGGCGAGTAGACGTACACCGCCGTCACGCCCTGCCCCTCGTCGACCGTCCGCTGTATCGTCGGACGCACGGGTTCGGCCTGCGAAACGCCGACTCCCAACAGCGCCGTTGAAATCACAGCGACCAGAACTGACACGGCACATTGCCACGCAAAGCGCGGTCTGCAGTTTCCAGCTATGACGTTTACCTCCAGATCGCGAGAGTGAGTCGCCAAAGAGTAGCGACTGCGCACTGGCCTCGCACGCGGACGGTGTGACACTAGCGTGTGCTGGTCGACAGTTTAAGACGATAGAGACATATGCCACTCGATACGGACTGTCAGGAATCTCGCAGAATTGAACTCGCCTCGACACTTTACCGACAAGCAAATAGCCTGTTGAAGACCTGCCGAATGATCCGACGACGATGGAGGGCACTCGATGGTGATGTTACCGGCGATTGCAATCGAGGCCGAATCGCTCGGTAAGAAGTTCGGAACCGTCAACGCAGTTTCGGACATTTCCTTATCGATACCGACGGGATCGGTGTGCGGATTGTTGGGCGCGAACGGCGCGGGCAAGACCACGACCGTGCGTATGCTCGCGACACTCATCCGGCCGGACTCCGGCTCGGCCCGCATCTTCGGTCGCGACATCGTGAGACAGGCAACCGCCGTACGTTCGATGATCGCGCTGACAGGCCAATACGCCTCACTCGACGAGGATCTGACCGCAGAGCAGAACCTCGAATTGTTCGCGACCCTGCGCGGATTCGACCGCCGAGCGGCTCGTTCTCGTGCGCACGAGTTGATCGAACAGTTCGGACTGGGTTACGCGGCGTCGCGCCCCGTGTCAGGCTTCTCCGGCGGCATGCGACGACGACTCGACATCGCCACCTCACTGATCTCGGCTCCGCCGCTTCTCTTCCTCGATGAGCCGACGACAGGTCTCGATCCCACCACGCGCACTCAGATGTGGTCTGTCGTACGCGATCTGGTGGATAACGGTACGACCGTATTACTCACCACTCAGTACCTTGACGAGGCCGATAAACTCTCCGACTCAATCGTCCTGATCAACGATGGGCGGGTTGTGGCGGAAGGTACGGCCAAGTCACTCAAGGAGCGCATCGGCACTCGAACGCTGCACCTTCACCTCGATGACAGATCCAGAATGCGGGAAGCCGCAGAGATCGTGGGAGCGATGCTGTCGGCAGATGTCGTTCAGATTCCTGCCGAGGGCGCACTCTCGGTGATCACATCTGAGCCGGGGCGGGCAGCTCACGCGGTGTCCCAGTTGGAATCTGCGGGCATCGAGGTCGCCGAATTCTCGTTCCAGCGGCCCACACTGGATGATGTCTTCTTCGCCATGACAACGGGGGAGTCGACTCGGGCATGAGCAGCACCATGGATCACACGGGATCCGACGTAGCCGACTCCGCAGCCGAGGTGACGGACAATGAGGCGACGGACAGTGGCGCCTCCAGCGGAATCGACTGGCCGATCACTCCTGTCGACAGAGTTCCCTTCAGCCAGGGGCTGCGTCAGACCTTCGCATTGGCTCGTCGCGGACTTCTCCGCATGAAGCACTCCCCGCAGCAACTGTTCGACGTGATCATCGTGCCCATCGTCTTCACAGTGATGTTCGCGAACATCTTCGGCGGAGCCGTTGCGGGTGGCGTCGACAACTACCTCGTCCTCCTTGTACCCGGCGTTCTGGTTTCCGTGGCGGT
>NZ_LZMO01000221.1:0-29582 GCF_001665715.1 Gordonia sp. 852002-10350_SCH5691597 | reverse complement strand
GAACGCGAACTGCTGCGCCGATTCGTCGCGCCGACGCTGGTCACGCGGGCGAACTGACCCCGCAGCGCGTCGTCGCCGATCATCACCTACACTTCTTTCGGTAACGATTGTCATTAGCGAAACGGGTAGGCGAACGATGAAACGCGCAGTCCTGGCACTGACCACGGCCCTCGCCGTCGGCGGGGCACTGACACTTGTCGGTTGTTCTGGCGACGACTCCGGCAGCTCCGACGGCAAACCGACCGTCGTGACCTCGACCAACGTGTGGGGTGCAGTCGCGTCGGCGGTTGCGGGCGACAAAGCGTCGGTGACGGTGTTGTTCAACGATCCGACGGGCGATCCGCACGAGTTCGAGCCGTCTGCGGCCGACTCGGCAAAGGTCGTCGACGCCGACGTGGTGCTGATGAACGGCGGACACTACGACGAGTACATGGAGAAGGCGTCGCAGAACGCCAAGGGCTCCGTGATCAACGCCTTCGACACGATGACCGGCCACCACGAGGACACCGACCACTCCGCGCACGGCGAGACCAACGAGCACGTCTTCTACAACTTGCCCGTCGTCGGCCAGGTGGCCACCGAACTCGCCGACGACCTCGCCAAGAAGGACGAGGCCAACGCCACCACGTACCGCGACAACGCCAAGGCGTTCAACGAGAAGATCGACGGCCTGCGCGGATCTCTCGCCGATATCAAGAAGACCCACGACGGCACGAAGGTCGCGCAGACCGAGCCGCTCGCCGCGTACCTGCTCACCGAGGCCGGCCTGCGCGATATTGCCCCGGAAGGCTTCACCTCGGCCGTCGAAGAGGGACAGTCGCCGTCGGCCGCCGACCGCGCCGCGATGGAGGATCTGCTCCGCAAGCACGAGGTGCAGGTGTTCATCTACAACACCCAGGCCGTCGACGCGGTCACCGAAGCGTTGCTGTCGATCGCGAAGTCTGCCAACGTTCCTGTTGTGGAGTTCACCGAGACACTGCCCGCGGGCCAGACCAGCTACATCGACTGGCAGCAGAAACAGATCGCTGCGCTCGCCTCGGCACTGCCGGCGTGAGCGGGTCCGATCCCGACGGTCGCGAACCCGTCGCATCGTTCCGGCACGCCCGACTCGCCTTCGGTGAGCGGGTGCTCTGGGATGATCTCGATCTCGACATCATGCCCGGCGAGTTCGTCGCGGTCCTCGGCCCCAACGGCTCGGGCAAGACGTCGTTTCTACGCACACTGCTGCATCAGTACCCGTTGTCGGCGGGTGAGCTGACCGTCACCGACCAGGTCGGATACATCCCGCAGCAGCACGCGGACGACGCCGACTCGATGGCGATCCGCGGTCGCGACCTCGTCGGATTCGGAGTCGACGGCGCGCACTGGGGTCTCGGCATCCGCGGGCGTCGTGCGCGCAGAGCGAAGGTCGACGCTGCGCTCGCCGAGGTCGACGCGACCGAGTTCGCCGACGCACCCGTCGGCCTGCTGTCCGGCGGCGAGCAGCAGCGACTGCGCGTCGCCCAAGCCCTGACCACCAATCCCGAACTGCTGCTCTGCGACGAACCGCTGGCCAGCCTCGACCCGGCCAACCAGGAGCGGGTCGTCGAACTCATCGACAAACGACGCCGCGACGCGGGCACAGCCGTCGTATTCGTCACGCACGAGATCAACCCCGTGCTGCCCTACGTCGATCGCGTGCTGTACCTGGTCGGCGGCCGATTCCGCATCGGCACCACCGAGGAAGTGATGAACACCGCGACATTGTCGGAGCTCTACGGCAGCGACGTCGAGGTGTTGCGGGTCAACGGACGACTGCTCGTCGTCGGTGGGGAAGAGGACGCGCATCACTGCACCGCTCCCGAGGGGCTTCCGGCGACATGACGATCAGCTCGACCCCAACCGACCTCGCCGCCGGGCAGACGGTGCTTGCCGCCGACGTGCACTGGAGCGACTTCTGGGATTTCTCGGTGACCGCGGACCTGCTGCACTACGACTTCGTGCTGCAGGCCATGTTGGCGCTGGCGCTGCTCGGACTACTCGGCGGCGTGCTGGCGCCGCTGATCGTCGTGCGACAGATGTCGTTCGCGGTGCACGGCGCGAGCGAACTGTCGGTGACCGGCGCCGCCGCCGCACTGCTTGCCGGCATCAGCGTGAACATCGGCGGGATCATCGGCGCCGTCGTGGCCGCAGGCGTGTTCGGCTATCTGGGAAACAAAGC
Organism: Gordonia sp. 852002-10350_SCH5691597; assembly: GCF_001665715.1. NCBI lineage: Bacteria > Bacillati > Actinomycetota > Actinomycetes > Mycobacteriales > Gordoniaceae > Gordonia > Gordonia sp. 852002-10350_SCH5691597. The sequence goes on along the minus strand of NZ_LZMO01000221.1, from coordinate 27,382 downwards.
GCGAGAACGTGATTCGGTCATCGGCGTGGTGATGGCGTTCGGGTTGGGTCTCGGCGTGCTGTTCCTCGCGCTCTACGGTCGGATCGGCACGGGCTTCGCGCTGCTGACCGGGCAGGTGGTCAGCGTCGGCGTGCAGGGCCTGACCGCGATCGCGATCACCACCGCCGTCGTGCTCGCAGTGCTCGCGGTGATCTACCGGCCGCTGCTCTTCGCGTCGATGGACCCGCGCGTCGCGGAGGCGAACGGCGTTCCGATGCGCACACTGTCGGTGATCTTCGCGATCCTGATGGGCCTCGCCTGCGCGCAGGGCGTGCAGATCATCGGCGCGCTGCTGGTGATGTCGCTGATGATCACCCCCGGCGCCGCCGCGGCCCGCCTGACCGCCAACCCCACACTGATGATGGTGCTGTCGGTGATCTTCGCCGAGGTCGCCGCCGTCGGCGGGCTGATCCTGTCGTTGGCCCCCAAGCTGCCGGTGTCGGTGTTCGTCACGACGATCTCGTTCGTCATCTACGTGATCTGCCGCCAGATCGGCGCGCGCCGCGAACACACGACGCGCCGCGCCATCAGCGCCGCCGCGGCGTAGGGGTCGGGTTCGGGGGTCGGCGCGGCCTGCGCCGCGGCGGTCGGCGCGGCTGCGGTCTGCGCCGCGGCGGTGCCTGCGCCGCTGGCAGAAAGTAGGGGAAGGGTTCTTTCCGCGGGATGTTCACCCTTCTCCTAGCAACAACTCGAGGAAACGCACCCAACCCGCGGAAGGATCCTTTCCCCTACTTCCTGCGCCGCCCCACGACCCTTCCCCTACTTCCTGCGCCGCCCCACGACCCTTCCCCCACTTCCTGCACGGCCCGACGACCCTTCCCCCACTTCCCGCGCCGGCCCGGACCCCGGCGCGCGGCGCCGTCACTCCTCGGGGCCGCCGGGGTTGCAGCGGGTGGCGATCATCGTGGAGTCGTCGACGACGGGCCGCTGCGGTTCGAGGTTCCAGCTCGGCTTGTTCGGGTCGACGGCGCGGGCGAAGTTCCAGTGGCACACGAATTGCGCTTTCATGCCGGGGGTGTCGGCATCGGGGGCCAGCGCGAGCACCTCGCGCCAGGCGACCTCCGCGCCGTCGTCGGCGATGCTCGCGCGGCCGTCGGACGTGGGGTAGATCTGCAGACTCGGCCCGACGGCCGTGCTCGCCCACGCGACGTGGTCGACGTATGGCGGCGGGTGCGCCGGATCGAGGACCGCAGACGCTGACGGTGCCCCAGACTCAGCTCCAGACACCGCGTCGGGCCCGGACTGAGACGGACTCGCCACAGCCCCAGACCCCGACACACTCGGCGTCGAGCCGCTCGGTTCCGCGTTCGACGTCGAGTCCGCGCCGCAGCCGGTCAGTAGCGCGAACGAGAGCACCACCATCGGGAGCACGAGGGCACGCGTCGTCCGGAATGTTCTCACCGCTTCGACGGTAGTCGGCGGAGTAGGGTTCGATGCGTGACCTTCCGGCACGCACTCCGATTCTGTGTGATCGCTGCGGTGGTCATGGTCATCGCCGCAGCGTGCGGCGAACCTGCTCCCAAGGCGCTCGACGAGTCGTCGACGGCCCAGTCCGCTGACCACGATTTCACCGGCAGGGTGTCGACGACAGAAACGGGCCTCGTGCTCGACGGACGCACCTGGTTTCCCGCCGGGTTCAACAGCTACCAGCTCGGCACCGACTGGGCGATCAACGTCGGATGCGGCGCGCAGGTCGACCTCGACGAGTACTTCGGCAAGCTCCCACCACGCGCGCTCACCCGGTTCAACCTCTACTCGGCGTTCGTCGTCGACAAGAAGACCGGCAAGAACAACCTTTCACGGCTCGACGCCGTCTTCGCTGCCGCCAAACGGCACAACCAGATGATTCTGCCGGTGCTGACCGGAAGCTCCGGCGCATGTGAGAACGAGAAGTTCAAAGAGCGTTCGTGGTATCAGAGCGGTTGGCACACAACCGAAATCGCCGCGGGAATGACCTTCTCCGACTGGCTGTCGACCGCAATTAAGCGCTGGCGCGACGAACCGACGCTCGCGGGCTGGGAGCCTGTCGGTGAGTCCGAGGCGAGCAACTGCGGAGCTACCGGATGTGCCTGGCAGACACGCACCTGTCCGGCCAACGGCGCGGCGGTTCTGCGTACATTCTTCGACGAAGTCGGCCAACGCATCCGGGCCATCGACCCCACCCACCCGATCTTCTCGGGCTTCGTCGGCGGGGATCAATGTGGGCTCACGGGAGGCGACTACGCGCGCGTCGCCGCCTCCCCCGGCCTCGACGTTCTCGACTACCACGACTACAGCGCGGGCGGTGCGATCGCACCGGGTGGCAGCAATCTCCCCGCGCGCCTTGCCCAAGCGAGAAACCTCGGTAAACCTTTGGTGGTCAACGAGATCGGGATCGAAGCAGGGTCGTGTCTGTCGCTCGACGCCCGCGCGCGTCAGTTCACCAGCAAGTACGAATCGCTGCGCTCCGTCGGGGTCGCTGGCGCCCCGCTATGGGCATTCGTCCCCGACCCGCGGACGGACGAATGCACCTTCGACATCGGCTACGACGACCCCGCGTGGCAGGTCGTTGCGCACGAAATCTCCTGACACACGTTCACGACGTCCGCGGATTCACCTCGTACACACGCCAGTTCGGCATGTTGGCTCCCTGATTGCGGGCCTCGAGCACGAGCGTGGAAATCTGATCGCCATTCTCGTACAGCGTGGGGTACCGAATGTTCAATGCGTCCGACGACCCGCGGCCCGCGCGCGGCACCGCCAGCAGAAACCGCACGCCGAAGCGGGCGGGTTCGTTCAAGATCTCGTCGAAGTCCTGATCTGACGGGATCACGAACTGCTTCGGATGTCGGGATTGCACGACGACGGCGAACCCATAGACGGTGTCGGTGAGCACGCTACCGTCCGGCAGATGCAGCGAGTCGAGGTACTCTGCGAGCGCCCGCTCAGTGGAGAACGACCGCAACACCCGCTCCTCGTCGAGATAGCGCTTCTCCGTCGAATCCGGTTTGGGCGCAACGACAGATCGGTACGCGAACTCCTGCGGCGCGTACTTCGGCGACGTCATGCCCGTCGCGGTGACCGGGAGCCCCACCACGAATGCGAGGACAGCGACCGTGCCGATCAGTCCGTACCGCCATCCTCGGCCCGCGCGCGGATTCGCTTGCGGCAGTGCCGATCGCGGCCCGAGCCGACGGTACGGCTCGATACGACGCGCCGGGGTGGCAAGCAGAGCGGTCACCGCGGCCAACAGGATGATCGTCATGTAGAAGCGCAAGAACCCGAAAGTGGTTCCACGAACGTAACTCAGCACCTGAAATGCGATCACCGCACCGATGATCAGGACCGGTACCGCCAGCGGATACAGCCGGTGCCGCCGAATACGCACCCACGCGACGAGCACGAACAGTACAAGGTAGAGCGGCGCAAGGATGAGTAGTTCGGTGATCGAGAAACGCAGTGCGTCAAGGCCGGTCGCACTGCCTGTGCCACCTGATTGATCGATGATCGCGGAGTTGCCGTACTGCGAGGTGAACTGCGCGAACGCCTGGCCGGTGATCAGCCAACTCGTCAGTGCCCACACGATGAACGCCAGCAGGCTCGGCGATGCGACGAGCACGACGTCGAGCAGCGCCCGCTGCACTCGCAGCCTGCGCCCGGCCGCCTTGTCGGAACGTCGATAGGTCACGAACGCCACAAAGCAACCTGCGACGAACGCGGCGACCGCGCCGTCGTATCTGGTGAGGTAGGCGAGGCCGAGAGCGATTCCGGCGACGATCAATTCGTGTACGTCGTCGGTGTCGACCCACCGGATCAGCCGCCGGACCGCCCACGCGAGGAAGAAGATGTACGGCGCCTCGCTCATCCCATTGGCCGCGTACAGGACGATCATGGGGTTGAGCGCGAACACGAGCGTCACGATGACGGTCATCGCAGTCGGCAGTGCTCTGTCGCGCGCCACCCCCGACACCTGCACCACGGCGCCCGCCATGAATGCCGACGACATGATCGCCGCCGACAACGCGTCGGTCGTCATCTGCGGCCACCACACCGACAACGCGGTGAGCGGTAGCTGCACGAGCGCCGTCAGCGGCGTGAAGATGAATCCTATTGCGGCCAAGTGCGGATCCCGACTGAACAGCACACTCTGCGCGGCTTGCACCCTGGACAGCGAGTCGCCGAAGTAGGCGTGCACGCCGACGGCCAGGTACACACCGAAAGCGAGGTAGGCCAGCCACACGACAAGCCACAGCGCGACGGATCGACGGGTCATTGAGCCGCCTGCGTCGACGAAGCCGTACCCGACGAAGACCTACCCGACGAAGCCGATGCATCCGACGTCGTCTCAGAAGCGGGAGACGTCTCAGCAGTATCGGACGGACTGGCGTCGGAGGTGAGTCCGTGGGCGGTCTTCTCCCAGTACGACGGTCGAAACAGCAACTGCCACATGCCCTTGATCGCCGCGATGCTCATCATCACCCAGTAGAACGGGACGATGAGCCCCGACCAGAGCAGTTCGCCGCGGTCGTCCTCCCTATTCGCGACGAGCGTCATGTAGATCGCCGCGCTGTTACCGATGACGAACGAGATCAGCGACAGGTAATAGATCGGCCCGGGAAAGAGCTCCGCGACAAACGCGGGCTGCCCGGCGATCCACACGATCAGGATGAGCCAGAAGATCATGTTCATACACGCGATGAAGGGAGTGCCGGCAATCAGCAGGGTGAACCGGATCATGCCGAGCAGCCCCATGAAGTGGAAGAGCCGTCGGGGCCTGCGCATGTGCACGAGCCACGTCTGCATGTAGCCCTTGTACCAACGCGACCGCTGGCGAATCCAGTTGATACCGTCCACATTTGCTTCTTCGAGCGTGACCGAGTCGAGCACAGCGGTGCGGTACCCCTCGCCCGCGATGCGCACCCCGAGATCGGCGTCCTCGGTGACGTTGAACGGATCCCACGCACCGAGCTCGATGAGCATGTCCTTGCGGAAGTGATTCGACGTCCCGCCCAACGGAATCGTCGCCTTGCTGACCATCAGACCCGGCAACAGGTAGCCGAACCAGATGCCGTAGTCGGCGGTAAACCATTGTGTGAGAACGTTGTCGGTGACGTTGTAGAAGCTCAGCTTGCCCTGCACGCAGATGACGGAATCGTCGTCGAGTTCACGAAACGTCGCCACCACTCTGCGCAACTGGAGCGGGTCTGGGTGATCCTCCGCGTCGAAGATGGTGACGATATCGCCTGTGGCGAAATGCAACCCGTAGTTGCAGGCTTTCGGTTTGGTCCGCGGATCGCCCGGCGGTGTGAGCACAGAGGTGATGATGGGCGACGAGTCGACCGCATGGGCGGCCTCGATCGTCGGTGCGTCGTCCTCCTCGAGCAGGAGCAATACCTGCAGCTTCTCCTGCGGGTATTCGAACGATTCCATCGCCTCGATCAACTGCCCGACGACCTCCGGCTCACCGTATGCGGGAACCAGCACGGTGTACTTCGGCAGGTCGTCGTCGGCGATCGCGCGCGCTTGTTCGTCGGAGATCCGGATCGCACCGTTGACCAGGCCGAGCCGAAATGTGTTGAGCCGCTCGATGAGCGAGACGATGTAGATCACCGTCGCGATCGATACGAGCGTGGCCGCGGTGCCGATCGGCCAGAACACGAACCCCACGACGATGACGGCGATCACGACGGCACCGATGATCTTCTGCGTCCGGCTGAACGCTACCGACGCGGTCATCATCGGATCTTCACGACGCAGCCGGTTGATCGCGTCGTCGAGCGCTGCCGTGCGGTACTTCTCGTCCGAAAGCAGTTCGTCGACTTCTTCTTTTGTGTCCGGCGAGGCGAATGTCGGTTGCTCCGAGGCGGATTCGGTCATGGTTGATCCTCCCGCCGTACGCCGGACAGTTGTTCGTTGACGATGTCGCGCCCGGCGTCGAGTACCAGCTGCCGGTCCTTGAAATCAGGCCGGTCGTCGCGGATCACCGCGTTGCCCCGGAAGGTGACGTCGATCGGCGCACGCAGATTCGTCGCGATCGTCAGGGTGGGTTGCGGGAAGTAGGCGTTCGGCTCGTGGTTGTCGACCGACCACACCGACACCTGCTGTGCGTGCTCGCCGTCGCCCCAGAGCCAGGTGAGCAGGGTGTAGGTGAGGTACCTCTTGTCGTCGAGGATTACCTCGAGGACCGCTGGGATGCCATGCGGCAGCACCACATTGGCCGAATCCGAGGAGCGATTGCCCGAAAGATTGTAGGTGAAGGTCTGCGGATAGAGGTCGAACCGCAGCGGGTGAAGCGTTTCGATCGTGTCGACGACCACCTTGCGCGGGCGAGCCTCCTTGTCGAATGCGATATCCCCGGATTGCTGGATCAGACTCTGTCGCGCAAACTGCGCACCGCGTCCGTAGAGGTTGTCGGCGAAGTCGTAGCGCAGCGTCGGCCCATCCTGGCGCCACTCGGGTGGCACCGCCAATGGTGCCTGTGTCGACAATCCCGCGATCGTCGTCACCGGCGTGGCAACCACTCGCTGAAACGGCAGGAGCAGCGTGATGAGAGCACTGACCACGAGCACCGAGATCGCGCCCGCCTTGACCGTCTCGACGCCCGGCTCGTACAGCGGGCGGTCGAACGGACGCGACGTCGTGTGCCGCCGTCGACGCAGGTACGCGATCAACCCGACGACGAAGACGCTGCCAACCGCGGGGAGTGCCTGAAACGCGAACAGCGGGGCGTCGGGATGCAGGATGTGGACAACCACGACGATCACGACGCCGAGCACGACCGCCGCAACGAAGCCGATCAGAGCCGACCGTCGATCGCGACCGATCGCGATCGCCGCGGCCATCGCGCCGAACACCGTCATCACCAGACCCGCGAACAGCTCGTTGCCACCGATACTCAGCAACGCGACCCGGTACACGATCGGAAACGTCACCAGTCCGAACAGCCACACCCAGTGGTAGCGCATCGTCGGCCGCAGCCCGAACATCAGGACCGCACCACCGAAGAAGAACGTCAGCAAGCCGAGGATGTCGAGGTGCGTCAGCAGATACAGCGCACCGGTGAACCGGTTGGTCAGCGCGCCGTCGAAGCAGAACGACAGCAGCATCACGATGACACCGACGATGATGTCGGTCTGACGATCGCGGATCGCCCGCTCCTCGTGGCGGCGCAACGTGACCCCGTACGCGGCCATCACGACCAGGACGACCACCACGAGGATGTAACTCAGATCCGACCCGTACACGAAGATCTCGCGGTACCACTGCCCGATGTTGTGCCAGTAGCCGACAACCATCGCCGCGACCAGCAGCAGCCACCTGATCAGCAGCCGCGAGACAATCGACCTACCCGCGCTCCGCGATTCCTCCGACGACGCGCCGGAGGAATCCGCGGGTGCCTCGGTGACGGTCATTGCGCGCTGTCGTCACCGGTGTGTCGACGCCGTAGCAGCTTGAGTCCTGCGGCGACGATCAGGAACAGGATCACGGCTCCCAGAATCACCGCCACGACGACGAGCCACCCGAGCGGATGATCGTTCGACGTCTCGTCGTGCGCGACTGCGTTGGCGTCGACGGTGATCGGGTCGCGCCCCGAGATCTTCAGCGCGGCGTCGCCGGACGCGTCCGAGGCGTTGCCGGTGAACCAGCGCAGGAGGTCGTCGAGGTCGGCGGCATCGTTGGTCGAGCTCGCGACCAGCATGCTGCGGTCGTCGGACCGCGTCACCTGCAGCGAGCCGAACTGCACCTGCGGATTCAGCGTGACCTTCGATTCGGCGCCCGACGACGAATGCACGGTGACCGTCCCCGACTTCTGCGTCACCGGCAGCGCGACGCCATCGGGGAGCCCCTGCCCGTCGGCGGCGATCAGGACCGCGGGCTGTGTCGACGACGCGGCGTCGGACATCGACACCACGTCGACGCCGAGCGGCACCGCGGACAACCGCTGCATCGTCGTCATGATCGAGACCGCACGCGCGACGTCGGGGACGTCGCCCTTGGTCCACGCGAGTTGTGTGCGCGGCATCAGCGCCTGCGGCAGTGACCCCAGCCCTGCCGGGACTGGCGGATCAGCAGGCGAACTTCGTATCTCGCCGGCCGCCGAGACGCTCAGCGACCCGCGGGTTCCGTTGCCGCAGCCCTCTTTGACGTCGCCCCGTTCGAGCGTGACGATCAACCCGTTGTACCTGCTCAACGCATTGTTGGGCAGGTCGACCCACTGGTTGAACGCGCCCGAACCGTCGGGCTTGATCGTCGCGATGACACGATCACCGAGCCGCACCGACACCACCGGCGACGATCCGTTTGCCGCCGGTGTCGCCGTCCCGATGAGCTGCACACGGATGTCCTTCGACGGCCTGCCCAGGCGGGTCTGGTCGATCCCGAGTGTGATCGACGGCCACGCCGACGACGTGACGATCTGATCGGTGATGCCCAGATCAGCCAACGTCTGCACCTCGGGGGTCAACTGCGGGGCGTCGTGCAGCGGACCGGCTACCGCGGAGGAACTCTGCGCGATCGCCGACAGATTCGAGGTCAGAGCTCGCGCCTGGTTCGTCAGCTCGTTGGCCGGACCACCGATCACGAGGTAGGCGGCACCGTTCTGGTTCTCGACACTCAGCCCGGCGGGCGCCGCACTGCTGATCACGATCTGACGTTCGAGCGAATCCGGTTGACCGCTCGGCACGAGCGAGCCCGCACCCAGGGATGCGACGTCGATGTCGAAGTCGGCCGTGCCGTAGTTCGACGCGACCGATGTCGCCAGACCGACCGCGGCCGACGCCTCGGCGGTCGTCGGCTGCTGCGGCACGAAGACGGTGAGTTTGCGCAGGATTGGGGGAAGGAACTCGGCGACGCTACGCGGGATCGCCTCGCGCCCGGTGAACGAGAGCGTGGTGTCGCGGATGCGGAAGGCGTTGTCCGGGTCGAACTGGCAGATTCCGCTCACCGTCAGATACGCCCGCAGCGTGATGTCGGCGGCATTGCGGGCCACTCGTACGCCCGCCAGCGACAGTTCGATCGGCGAGTTCGGCGCCGGATTGATCGGCGTCCGCGAGATCACCCGGTCACCCTGCACTACATCGACCGTCCCGCCGGTGACGAACGGCGGCACGTCGGTGAACCCGCGCAGTTTGTCCGGCGCCAGGTTCTGCGGCACCGGAATCGACAAACTGACCTGCGACTGCTGGCCCGCGAAGGTGATATCGGAAGCCGCCCCGATGGACCACAGACCCAGCGGCGGTGGCGTATCGCCCTGCGCTGCCAACGCGTCGCCGACCCCGGACAACGACAGCACGGCACACAATGCCGCGGCGATCACCACAATGCGACGGCACATGCCCACTCTGCACACCCAATCCCCCGTGACGGGAACTCCACCTGTCTCGCCTGAATAATCTTGCCGGAAGCACTTGCACGTTCGACGCTAATGCTGCTCTGATCTGGCTGTCAACGAACGCATATCAGCGTGTCAGCGTCGGGACCGGCGACCTGCAGCATGTGTGCCGCCGTTGCAGTTTCGAGGCCTTTCCGTGTCCAAACCCCCCGCAGCTTCTGGAAGCATGGGCCGCATGTTCAACGGCAGTTGTCGCCGCCTGGGAGGGTTGGCCGGAGAATCGAGCGGATGATCGACACGCACTTCCGCAACGTCCCGCCGAGTGTGGGTGACCGCGTCGACGGGGGCACATTCGTCGACATCAACGGCGATCTGCTGTGGCATTTTCAAGGTGGCGACCCGATGGGTCCGCCCACCGTGCTCCTGCACGGCTCGTTCTCGTCGGCGTCGAGCTGGGGCGCACAGTTCGGCGATTTCACCGACGCAGGCCTGCGCCTGTTCGTGCCCGAGCGCAGCGGCCACGGCCACAGTCCCGACTATCCCCGCCCCTACACGTTCGCGTCGATGGCCGACCAGGTCATCGCCTACCTGGAGAACGTCGTGCGCTGCCCCGCGAACATCGTCGGCTGGAGTGACGGTGGCGTGATCGCGTTGATGATCGCGCAACGTCGGCCCGACCTCGTCGCCAGAATCGTGATGACGGGTAGCTACGTCAATCGTCGCGGACTCACGGTTTCCGCACTGACCGACCGCTTCGACGAGGACGACGAGGGAGTCGTCGCGTGCCTACGGGACAGCTTTTTGCACGACGACGCGGAATCCGACGTCGTCTTCGACAAGACCGTCGCGATGCTGCGCTTCGAGCCGGATTTCGAGAGCACCGACTTCGCGTCGGTGGCAGCCCCGACCCTCGTCATCGCCGCTGACTGCGGCATCGTGCGTGTCGAGCACGCCGTCGACCTTGCCGCGACCCTGCCGAAAGGACGGCTCGCCGTCCTCCCCGGAACGCACATCCTGCCGCTGGAGTCGCCGCACCTGTTCAACCCGCTGGTGCTGACCTACCTGGCGTCAGATCCCCCGAGCAGCGTCGAACTCTGACTCGATCAGGCCATCGTCGACGATCAGGCCGGTCCCCCGATGCCACGCGAGTCTGCGTTCGCCGTCGGGATCGGCTTCGACGTGATCGCTCCGGTCGATGACCAGGATCTCGCGGTCGTCCTCGAAGTAGCGCGGCCAGTCGTCGCCGGGGACGCCGGTGCGCGCGAAGGCTCCCCACCTCGACTGCACGTCGGCGGTCACACGCGCCACGGCACGCCAGTCCCCGACGCTCAGCGGTGCACCGAGAGCCGAGCGGTAGGCACCGAACACCGCGAACAGTTCGGTCGCGTGCGTCGCTCCGACGCCGAGCTTGTCGAGCACCTTGGTGAAGAAGTCGTAGCGGTAGGTGTAGGTCGGCGCGACCCGACTGTGCCCGTCGGCGTAGGCCACCGCTGGGGCCCAGAAGGTCGCGTCGGCCGACAGTCTCAGCCGTTCGCCCGGACCCGCATAGAGCGCGGAGATCTGCTCGCGGGCACCCTCGTCCTCGACGCGCAGGAGCATGCGCTCGGCGTCGGGAAGCATGTTCCACAGCTTCTCGAAGAGTTTGCCCTCGTCCCGGTTGCCGCCGACGATCAGCGGAACCGCATGTGTTTCGCCTGCTCGCGCCGCGTCGACCGGTAGTTTCGGCAGCAGCGCGCTGCCCGCGACGGGTGCGAACGGTACCGGTTCCGGGGTCTGCGCCCTGGAGGCGAAGCGCATCAGCCGATTGCTCGCCCGGAAGATCTCCTCGGTGCTCGCGCCGTCGAGGAGTGCGCGCGCAGCGACGGGATCGATCGGGTCACCGCGGTCGTCGAGGTCTGCGCTGCGACGCTCCGGGTCGCGCAGCAGGCGCAGGAACTCGTCGGCGAACGTTGTCGCGCTCGGCTTGCTCACGACGAGTTCGGGTGCGGGGCTCTCGGCGATCGCGCGCGCGAACAAACCCTTGGCTTCCGGCGTCGCGAGCAGCGTCAGCACCGCCGATCCGCCCGCACTCTCGCCGAACACCGTCGTGTTGTCCGGGTCGCCGCCGAATGCCGCGATGTTGCGCTGTACCCAGCGCAGCGCGGCGAGCATGTCCGACAGGCCCGGGTTCTCGTCGAAGGTGCGATCCGGCGTCGAATACCCGCTGAAATCGAGCATCCCGAACGCCCCGAAGCGGTACTGCACGGTGACGACGACGACGTCCTGCGTGCGTGCGAGCGCCGAGCCGTCGTAGAGCGGAGTCGCCGCGGTGCCGAGGATGTATGCGCCGCCGTGGATGAAGACCATCACCGGGCGCGGCGTCGACGACTGCTCCTCGGGAGAGAAGACGTTGAGTGTCAGGCAGTCTTCGCTGGTCGGGGCGTAGCGGCCGGGACCGGTCGCTGTGAATCGACGTTCCTGAACGGCGGCATTGCCGAATGCCGTGCAGTCGCGCACGCCGGGCCACGGCGCCACCGGCTGTGCGTCACGGAAGCGGCCCTCACCGACGGGAGGAGCCGCAAACGGGATGCCCTTCCAGCTGATGGTTCCGCGTCGAGCGCGCCTTCCCCTGCGGCCCCCGACCAATCCGTCGGTCGTGGTCACGATGGTGTCGATCAACGTCATTGCCCCAACCTAACGAACGTCGGGAGACCACGGTCACACAGGTCCGATGCGATGCGCGCTGTCGGGGCTACTGCTGACGGCGCTGGCGCGCGAACTCGGCGAGAACCACACCAGCGGCGACCGACGCATTGAGGCTTTCGACGTCGCCCGCCATCGGAATCGAGAGGATCGAGTCGCACGTCTCGCGCACGAGCCGCGACAACCCCTTGCCCTCCGAGCCCACGACGATCACGGTCGGCCCGGTGCCGTCGTAGTCGTCGAGCGTCACGTCGCCCTCGGTGTCGAGGCCGACGATCTGCGCGCCGGTCTCGGCCCATTCCTTGAGCGTGCGGGTCAGATTCGGGGCCTGCGCGACCGGCAGCCGCGCGGCCGCGCCTGCACTGGTTCGCCACGCGACCGCGGTGACACTCGCGCTGCGGCGCGCCGGAATCAACACGCCGTGCCCACCGAACGCGGCGACCGAGCGGATCACCGCGCCGAGATTGCGCGGGTCGGTGATGTTGTCGAGCGCTACCAGCAGCGGCGGGGTGCCCGACTCCATGGCATCGCGCATGAGGTCGTCGGGGTGCGCGTACTGGTACTCGGGCACCTGCAGCGCGATGCCCTGATGCAGTCCATTCGCCGACATGCGGTCGAGTTCTGGCTTGCCGACCTCGAGGATCGCGATGCCCTTGTCCGCTGCGAGTTTCACCGATTCGGCGACGCGCTCGTCGGGTTCGCTGTTGACCGCGATGTAGAGGGCCGTCGCGGGAACGCCCGCGCGCAGACACTCCAGTACCGGGTTGCGGCCGAGCACGTACTCGGGGCCGTCGTCTTTGCGGCGCGGATTGGGCCGTCCCGCAACGCTTTTCCCGGCAGCCTTCGCCTTCTTGTGCGCGGCATGGTACGGACGGTCGACGGCCTTGGGTGTCGCGCCACGGCCTTCGAGACCGCGTCGACGCTGCCCACCGGAGCCGACGGTTTGCCCCTTCTTACTGCCCGATTTGCGCACTGCGCCACGGCGTTTGGAGTTTCCGGCCATCGTTGTCGTCCCGTCCGCTTGAATTGCTTACTTGCCCTTGAGCGCCCAGGTGGGGCCGTCTGGGGTGTCGGTGACCTCGATACCGGCCTCCGACATGCGATCTCGCACAGCGTCGGCCGTCGCCCAGTCCTTGTCGGCACGCGCCTGTGCGCGCCGACCGAGTTCCGCGTGCACCAGTACGTCGAGCGCCGACATCGCATCGGTCTCGTCGGAGCCTTCCAACCAATGCTCGTCGAGAGGGTCGACGCCGAGCACACCCATCATCGCGCGCACCGACTCTGCCGCGGCAAGCGCGGCGGCACCGTCGCCCGCTTCGAGAGCGGTGTTGCCCTCGCGCACGACGTTGTGGATCGTCGCCAACGCGGCGGGCACGCCGAGATCGTCGTCGAGCGCCGCGGCGAAGTCGGGGTGCACCTGTCCGACGGCCACCTGCCCCACGCGCGAAACAACCCGTCCCACAAAGGATTCGATACGCCGATATCCCGCAGCAGCCTCGGTGAGCGCGCCGTCGGAGTACTCGAGCATCGACCGATAGTGCGCACTACCGAGGTAATAGCGCAGTTCGACGGCCCGTACGCGCTGCAGCATCGCCGGGATGGATACGACGTTGCCGAGCGACTTGCTCATCTTCTCGCCACCCATGGTCACCCAGCCGTTGTGCAGCCAGTACCGGGCGAACGGATCGCCCGCGCCGTGCGCCTGCGCGATCTCGTTCTCGTGGTGCGGGAAGATCAAATCCATTCCACCGCAATGGATGTCGAACTCGGGACCGAGCAACGACGTCGCCATCGCCGAGCATTCGAGATGCCAGCCGGGCCGTCCCGGACCCCACGGCGTCGGCCACGACGGCTCGCCTGGTTTCGCGGCCTTCCAGAGGGTGAAGTCCTGCGGGTTGCGTTTGCCGGTGCCCGCACTCTCGCCCTGGTGCATGTCGTCGAGCTTCTGTCCCGACAGCGCGCCGTAATCGGGGAGGCTCCGGACGTCGAAGTAGACATTGCCGTCCGACGCGTAGGCGTGTCCGCGCGCGATGAGTCGCTCCATGTACTCGACCATCTGCGTCACGAAGCCGGTCGCGCGCGGTTCGGCCGACGGCGGCTGCACCCCGAGTGCGTCGTACGCCTTCGAGAACTCGCGCTCGTGCGTCGCGGCCCACTCCCACCACGGCCGCTCCGCTTCGGCGGCCTTGCGCAGGATCTTGTCGTCGATGTCGGTGACGTTGCGGACGAACAGGACGTCGTCTCCCTTGTACTCCAGCCAGCGGCGCAGCACGTCGAATGCGATGCCGCTGCGCACGTGACCGATGTGGGGAACGCCCTGCACCGTTGCGCCACACAGATAGATCGTCACTCGGCCGGGGTGCAGCGACACGAAGTCGCGCACCTCTCGAGCAGCGGTGTCATGTAGGCGCAAGGTCACGACGTGCGATTCTACCGGTCGCCCCGCGTGGGCTCCGCCCCGGTGAGCAGGGTCGGAACCGCCTCGGTCACCAGCGCCGTCGCCACCGCAGCCACTCCCTCGCCGCGGCCGGTCATCCCGAGACCGTCGGTTGTCGTCGCCGACACCGACACCGGGGCGCCGAGTGCGTCGCCGAGGACCTGCTGCGCTTCCGCACGTCGCGTACCGATCTTGGGTGTGTTCCCGATCACCTGCACAGCGGCGTTGACCACGACGAACCCGTCGTCGGCGAGCAATTGGGAGACGTGCGCAAGCATCGTGACGCCCGACACCCCGTCCCATTCGGGCCGTCCGGTACCGAATACGGAGCCGACGTCGCCGAGCCCTGCCGCCGACAGCAGGGCGTCGCACAGCGCGTGCGCACCGACGTCGCCGTCGGAATGCCCGGCACATCCGGGCGTGTCGGGAAAGAACAGCCCGACCATCCAACACGGAACGGTCGGGTCGAGTGCGTGGGCGTCGGTGCCGATGCCGACTCTCATCGAGGAACTCCTGCAGTCATCGGGCGTCGTTTCATCGAGCACCGTCTTGTCACCGTGCGCGATCTCATCGTGCGACCTCTTGCACCAGATCGCGCGCGATGCGTAGGTCCCACGGCGTGGTGATCTTGAAGGCCAGCGGGTCGCCCGCGACGACGTGGACGTCGATGCCGATGCGCTCGGCGAGTCCGGCGTCGTCGGTGGCGAGGCCGGAGTCGTCTGCGTGCGCTGCGATCAGCGCGTCGCGGGTGAAACCCTGTGGCGTCTGGATGGCGCGAAGTGGTTCGCGGTCGACGGTGTCGAGGACCCGGCCAGAAGCGTCGACGCGTTTGAGTGTGTCGGCCACCGGCAGTCCGGGCACCACAGCGCGATGGCCGGCGAGTACGGCATCGACGACCGCACGAAAAACGCGGGGAGGTGTGAACGGCCTCGCGGCGTCGTGCACGAGCACGATGTCGGCGTTGCCACTCACAGCAATACCGGCACGCACCGATTCGGAACGGTGCGCACCACCGGGCACAACAACTGCCGACGGGACGAGCGCTGCAGCATGCTCGACCAGATCTGCGGGAACGACCACGACGACCTCGGCGTTGATGTCAGCGTCGAGAACGCCGTCGACACAACGCTCGAGGATCGTCGATCCGCCGAGGTCGACGAATGCCTTGGGCTGGTCGAGTCCGAGTCGGGTACCCGAACCAGCCGCAGGGATGATGACGCTGGTCAACGGTCCGCCGAATATCGGCTTGGTCCCTTGGGCCACGTCGATCAGTAGCCGGTCGGCGTCAAGACGCCGCGGCCAGCACCTCGTCGAGGATGCTGGTGGCCCTCTCGTCGTCGGTGTTCTGTGCGAGCGAGAGCTCGTCGACCAACACGCGACGGGCGCGGGTCAGCATGCGCTTCTCGCCAGCGGACAAGCCACGATCCTGCTCGCGGCGCCACAGGTCGCGCACGATCTCGGCGACCTTGATGATGTCGCCGGAGATCAGCTTCTCCTGATTGGCCTTGAAACGGCGGGCCCAGTTGGTGGGCTCCTCGGTGTGGGGCGCCCGCAGCACCTGGAACACCTGGTCGAGTCCCTCTTCGCCGACGACGTCACGGACGCCGACATACTCGAGCTTCGTCGAGGGAATCTGGACTGTCATATCACCATCGGCAACCTTCAGAACGAGGTATTCGATCTGCTCACCTTTGATGGTCCGGGTAACGATGTCTTCGACCCGGGCAGCACCGTGATGGGGGTAGACAACGGTGTCGCCAACTTTGAAATTCAATGTTCCGTGCCCCTTTCGAGTAGGCCCAGTCTAGCACGGGGGTCATTTGGGTCACATCCAACGGTGCAGGTCAAGGCACTACTACTAGGCCGGGAGCCCCCGACTTTCACCGTTGCAGCAGGTGAGCGGGTGAGGCCATAACAGCCTCGACGACAACGCGCAAGGGCTCGCTCCACAGCCTCTTGCGAGAGGGTTTTCGACCCCGCCTGCCCGCGTTCGAGGCACGCGAAATTCGGCTCGCAGATACCAATCCGGTACCCCGTCGGGCTTTTGGCACGCCCGCCCACTACGCTGCGTAGTGCAGGGTTCGCGCCAAGCGATTTCGGCCTTTCGATTACCTGGGAGGAACGGGTGTCTGTGTCATCGCAGAATGAGGCAACTCGGAGTGGGACAACTCGGAGTGAGTCGAGCCATCCGACTCGTCGTGTGCGTCGGTTCGCCGAAGCCACAGCCATCGCAGCAGTCGGAATCGCGATCGCGTTCGGGACGACCGGCTGTGGCGCCGGACAGATCTCGCAGACGTCGAATCAGCTGCCCGCCGTCAACGGCAACAACGCCAACCTCGGCAGCATCGAACTGCGCGACGTGCAGATCGTCTACCCCACGCAGAACGCTGCGTCGGTCTTCGACAACGGCGGCCCCTTCGAGCTGTCCTGGGTGATCGCCAACCAGAGCGAGATCGACACCTACCGGCTCACCAACGTGACTGCCGAGCAGGGCACGGTCACCCTCAAGGACCGCTACGACCTCCAGCCGGGCAAGGCGCTGCGCGCAGGCGAACCCGCCGCCCTCGTCAAGGATTCGAGCATCACCGACGAGAAGCGCATGTCCGCGACTCTCGACGGCACCGGAAAGTCCGTCGCTGTCGGGCTGACCACCAAGCTGACCTTCACCTTCGAGAAGGTCGCCGCCAACGGCTCCACCTCCCCGGTCGGCTCGGTCACCGTCGACACTCCCGTCGACTCCGGCACGCTGCTCACCCGCCAGGACAAGGTCCGCGAGGCCGAGGCACCGGCCGACGAGCACGCCGAAGACGCACCGAACGTCCTGCCCAACTGACTCCTTTCGCAGCTCCGCTCGCGTTGGCCGCGGTTCACGCTCACCGGCTTCCTTCCGGCTTATCGAATTCAATAAGCGGGAGGGAAATGGGTGAGCGTCACGGCCCCTCCCGACACATCCCGGTCGGCATGCCGAGACGTGTCGGTGGCCTGACCTAGGCTCAGATTCGTGGCAAAACCCAAGTCGACGTTCCGCTGTTCCGCGTGCGGCCATTCCGTCGCGAAGTGGGTGGGGCGCTGTCCAGAGTGCGGCGAGTGGGGCACCGTCGACGAGGTGGCCGCACTTCCCGCCGCGACCGCCGCGCACAGCGCTGTCGCGCCGTCGAGTCCGGCTGTTCCGATCACCCAGGTCGACGCGGCGTCGTCGAACGCAATCCCCACGGGCATAGCCGAATTCGATCGTGTTCTCGGGCGCGGCGTCGTGCCCGGATCGGTGATTCTGCTCGCGGGCGAGCCGGGCGTCGGAAAGTCGACGCTGCTTCTCGAAACGGTCAAGCATTGGGCACGCGGCGGGCGTATCGCGCTGTACCTCACCGGCGAGGAGTCGGCAGGGCAGGTCCGGTTGCGCGCCGAACGTACCGACGCGGTTCACGAAAACGTCTATCTCGCAGCCGAAACCGACCTCGCCACGGTCCTCGGCCACGTCGACGCCGTCCGCCCGTCACTACTCGTGATCGACTCGGTGCAGACCATGGTCGCGACCGGAACCGACGGCGTGACGGGCGGTGTCACGCAGATCAGGGCTGTCACAACGGCACTCGTCTCGCTGGCCAAGAATCGCGGGATCGCGGTCATCCTCGTCGGGCATGTCACCAAGGACGGCAACGTCGCCGGACCGCGCTCACTCGAGCATCTCGTCGACGTCGTGCTGTCGTTCGAGGGCGACCGCCACACGTCGTTGCGTATGGTGCGTGGCATCAAGAACCGGTTCGGCTCCGCCGACGAGGTCGGCTGCTTCGAGCAGCGCTCCGACGGCATCCATCAGGTCTCCGACCCGTCGGGAATCTTTGTCCACCAACATGATTCGGATGTGAGCGGATCGTCGTCGATCGTCGCGATGGACGGCAAGCGCGCGCTCGTCGGCGAGATCCAGGCGCTGCTCGCCGAGTCCAAGATGGCCAACCCACGGCGGGCGGTGTCCGGTCTGGATTCCGCACGCTCCGCGATGGTCCTCGCCGTGCTGCAGGGTCGGGCAGGGTTGCCGCTGGGCGAGAAGGAGATCTATCTGTCGACGGTCGGCGGGATGAAGGTCACCGAGCCCGCCGCCGACCTCGGTATCGCGCTCGCGGTGAACTCCTTCGTCACGAACAAGCCGACGCCGCGCACCACCGTCGCGATCGGCGAGGTGGGCCTGGCCGGAGAGGTTCGTCGGGTCTCGGCGGTCGGACGTCGGGTTGCCGAGGCCAAACGGTTGGGCTTCACGCACGCGATCATCCCCGCGGGCTCCGACGACCCGCTACCCAAGGGCATCCGGGTGACGCGAGTGTCGGGTATTTCCGACGCCATCAGCGCGGTCACGATCAGAGATGTGTCCCGCGCACCGTTCTGAGGCTCACGGAGTATTCGACATCACGGGCGCGACATGCGCTGCTTGTACTCGTCGGCCATCGCGCTGTTCTCGACGTGCTCGGCGAAGTGCTGCCGTGCGTCGATGGTCACAAAGATGCTGTGGCCGACGACGACCGGCTGCGAGGGGTCGCCGAGATGGCCGACGGCCTCGACGTAGACCTTGCGACGCTGCCTACCGAGGATGTCGGCCCGCAGGTACAGCGTCGAACCGATCGGGACCGGGGCGACGAAGTCGACCTCGAGGTGCACCGTGACAGCGGACGGTCCGATCAGCAGCGGGACGGTCCCCATCACCTCGTCCATCGCCGTCGACAGGATGCCCCCGTGGATCACACCGGGGCCGCCCTCGAATCGCGGCTCGACAAGCATCGACGTCTCGACAGCGAACCCGTCGGCCGCGCGCACCTCGAGATGCAGTCCCTGCGTTGACTCGGCGCCACAGCCGAAGCACAGCGGATTGTGCATGCGGATCGGCTCCCCAGGTGCAGCCGCTTTCGGGTGGCGTTGCAGCGGGTCGAGGTCGGTGGGCACCACGAAGTCACGTTTCACGTGCGGTTACCCTAGTCTGCGACGGACCGTGACCTTCACTCGCGGCCGCGAGAAGGGACGCAAGCCATGAGCGACACCGCGCGAACCGAGCCTGGAACACGCTCGGAACTGATGCGTGAGACGCTCGCTCGCGTCGCGCCGGGGACCGGACTTCGGGACGGGCTCGAGCGCATCCTGCGCGGCGGCACCGGTGCGCTCATCGTCATCGGACACGACTCCAACGTCGAGAAGATCTGCGACGGCGGGTTCCACCTCGACGTCGAGTTCGCCCCGACACGTCTACGCGAACTGGCCAAGATGGACGGGGCCGTGGTGCTGTCCACCGACGGTAAGCGGATCGTGCGCGCCAACGTCCAACTCGTGCCCGACCCGTCGATTCCGACAGAGGAGTCGGGCACGAGGCACCGGTCGGCCGAGCGCACAGCGATCCAGACCGGGCATCCGGTCATCTCGGTGAGTGCGTCGATGTCGATCGTCAGCGTCTACGTCGACGGACTCCGCAAGGTGGTCGAGAGCCCCGACCCGATCCTCTCGCGCGCCAACGTCGCGCTCTCGACGCTCGAACGCTACAAGGCGCGGCTCGATGACGTCAGCGCTGCGCTGTCGCGCGCCGAGATCGAAGATTACGTACTGCTCCGCGACGCGATGTCGACAGCCCAACGCATGGAGATGGTGCGTCGGGTCTCGGCCGAAATCGACGACTACGTCCTGGAACTCGGCGTCAACGGCCGACAAGTCAGCCTGCAGCTCGAAGAGCTCATCGCCGAGAACGACACGATGCGTGAACTGCTGGTCCGCGACTACTACGCCAGCCCGGAGCCCGCGACCACCGAAGAGGTACGCGGTTGCATCGAGGCGATCGAAGCGCTGTCCGACGCCGACCTCCTCGATCTTTCCCTCCTCGCGGGCGCATTCGGTTACCCGACGACGATCGAGGCGCAGGACACCGCGATGAGTCCTCGCGGCTACCGCCTTCTCGCGGGCATCTCGCGCTTGCAGTTCGCACACATCGACCGCCTCGTGCGCAGCTTCGGGACGCTGCAGGCGCTTCTCGCGTCGTCGGCCGCAGACCTGCAAGCCATCGAAGGCATCGGCGGCATCTGGGCCAGGCATATCCGTGAAGGACTGTCGCGGCTCGCGGAAACCAGCATCGAGCGGTTCGACTAGCCGATCTGCTCGCCCCCCTCGAGCCGCCTTGACCTTCGAGTGGGTCGAGACCCGATGATGTTCGAGTGACTGACACGGAGCGTGTGACCGACACGGAACTGATGTCGATCGGCGCGTTCGCCGAGCTCGCCGGAATCACGACCAGTGCGCTGCGGTTCTACGACGACGCCGACGTGCTCCGCCCCCACCGCGTCGACCCGGCGTCTGGGTATCGGTTCTACAGCAGGTCGCAGTTGACGCGCGCCACGCGGCTGCGCGGGCTCCGTGCAATCGGGATGCCCCTGCCGACAATCAATCGGTTCTTCGAGGCGACCGCCGAGCAGGCCACGAAGCTCATCGACGAGCAGGTTGCCAAGGTCAACGCTGAGGCCGACGAGATCGCCCGTGCCGCAACAACTCTCAAAGCTTCGCTCGACGATGCAGCCTGCCACCCACTCTGCACGGTCGCTGGCCCGGTCCTCGCTGCGGCAGTCCATCAAGTCTTGACCTCCACCGCCGACGACCCCGACTTCGCTGTCCTGCGCGGCGTACGCGTCGAGGTCGACGCCGACGGAATCTCGCTGACCGCAACCGATCGCTATCGGCTGACCACCCGAACCTTGGTGGGGAGCCGACTGCCGACGGCGGACCACCCCTGGGCGGCGACCGTCGCCGGCGAAGACCTCGCGGCGTCGACCTCCCTGCTGCGCCGCAGTCCGTCAGTGACGCTTGACGCCTGCGCCACGACCCTCGATTTACGCGCGGCCGACGGCAACGCGACACAGTGCCGCCTGCTGACCGCAGACTTCCCCGATCGCTCGGCATTACTCGACTCTCTCGCCCCTCCGACGCATCGCGTCACCGTCGGGACCCGACAGTTCCTGAAAGCCCTGGAGCGAGCATCGGAGAAGGTCGGTCTGCGTGTCGCCGACGGCCGGGCCATCCTGCTCCTGCCCGACGAATCCACACGACTCGACGGCACGTCGACGGGCCACGACATCACAATCTGGTTCGAGCTGACCACCCTGTACCCGGCGCTGAGCAACGCACTCGGCAGCGACGTGATCCTCGACCTTCGCTCTACCGATCAGCCGGCCACCGTTCGCTCAGCAGACGACGGCGACCTCACGACGCTCGTCATGCCCTGCAGGCCCAACTGACCCCCGAACCGAAGGAGCGCATGGACACGATGGACGCAACCACCACAACCGACCCGACGATGGATGCGATCAGCAAAGCCGTCGCCCTCGGGCACACGGGTGACGCGGCGTCGGCGCAGCGCGATCTACTCGAGATCTGGGACCGCATCGGTGCCGCGGGCGATCCGTTCCACCGCTGCACCCTGGCTCACTACCTGGCCGACCTCTACGACAATCCCGCGCAAGCCTTGGTCTGGGACATCCGCGCGCTCGACGCCGCTGCAGCACTCACCGATGAGCGCACCGGGCAACATCACGACGGACTTCGTGTCGCAGGCTTCTACCCGAGCCTGCACCTCAACATCGCCGACGATCTCCGCCGCCTGAGCGCATTCGACGCCGCGGCCGAGCACATTCGCACCGCAGAGCGGCACGCGGCAGCGCTGTCCGACGATGCCTACGGTGACATGATCCGCACGGCCATCGTTGAGGTCGGTGCGGCCATCGAGAGCAGGGATACCGATCCCAGAGCGTCGGCACTGGCGTCGCCGGCTGAACCCGCAGGACGCTACTGCTGCGCCGGCGCCACGACGTTGAACGTGATCGGCGCCGATTCCTTCTCGCCCATCTTGCCGATCGCCTGATACGACCCGACCGGCACCTGGACGCGCGGCTTGTCGCAGCCGGGGTTGCTCGTCGTACCCGACCAGGTGATGGTGTCCGTGGCTTGCTGCTTCGGTTGCAGCACGACGTTGTTCACGTCTTTCAGCGGCGAGCAATCCTGCGCCGACCACAGCGTGCGCGTGCCGTCGAGTGTCCTCACCACAACATTCTGCGCGGCCTTCCCGACGTCGCGGGTGCACGCGGTCAGACCCGCGTTGGTGGTGACGATCGTGAACACCGGCTGATCGCCGACCGTGTAGGTCGGCTTGTCGGTGTAGAGCACCACGGCGATGTTCTGGTCGGGGCACAGCGGAGTCCCGTTCACCCCCGTCGCGGGAGCCGGGACGTCTCCGGAAGCCTGCGACGCTCCCGGCTGACCGGACACGCCCGCAGCATTGTTTCCGCCGCTACCGCCGCCACCGTTGCCTGCCCCACCGGACGGGGCTTCCGACGACTCCGACGATCCGTACGCGGGCGTCGTCGTTGTCGAGATCGACGACGACGACGCGGCGTTCGACGGCGACTTGTCGCCTCCGGAGGTGGTCCACACGATCAAACCGATGACCAGGGCAAGCACGGCCACACCGACACCACCGGCGACGATACGACGACGCCAATAGATCTCAGATGGCAACGGGCCCTGCGGTTCGATCACGCATCCACGCTAACGGCCACGTTCTATACGACGGCTGACCCGAAGCGGCGTGTCGCTGAGAAAAACGCGCCTGACCGGCGCAAAGTCTAAAGGTTGACTTCAGCTGCGTGATCCGCGAGCCGCGTGAGCGTCACGCAGACGCGGCCTCGTCGACAGCTGGAGACACTTCATGTGCGACAGCTGGAGACGCTTCGTGTGCGCCCTTGTGGCCATTTCCAGCAGTATCGATCTCGACGTAGCTCTGGCCGATGTCGCCGTAGGCACCCTGCAACTGAACGGCTCCCTCATTGAGCGCGTACGTCAGTCCGACGATGGCCAGCTTTCCGTTGGCCACCCGATCGGCGATGATCCGACTGCGCTGCATCAGCAAGCGGCCGGTTTCGACGACGTGTCGCGCCTCGAACTCGTCGACCCTGGTCAGCCCCTCGCTGCGACCCGCGAGGATGCTCGGCGTGACGCGTTCGACCACGTCGCGGATGT
The DNA here is from genome assembly GCF_001665715.1 of Gordonia sp. 852002-10350_SCH5691597. NCBI lineage: Bacteria > Bacillati > Actinomycetota > Actinomycetes > Mycobacteriales > Gordoniaceae > Gordonia > Gordonia sp. 852002-10350_SCH5691597. The sequence goes on along the minus strand of NZ_LZMO01000221.1, from coordinate 3,881 downwards.
AGCCACCGGGAATCTGCAGGTCGTCGAGAGCGTCGAGCGTCGCCTTGACCGCTCCACAGCTGTCGTGACCGAGGATCACGACGAGCGGCACCTCGAGCACCTCCGCGGCGTACTCGAGTGAGCCCATCACCGCCGAGTCCACAACGTGGCCCGCAGTGCGAACCACGAACATGTCGCCGAGACCCTGGTCGAAGATGATCTCCGCCGCCAGTCGCGAGTCGGCGCAGCCGAACAACACGACGTGGGGGTGCTGGCCTGCGACGAGACGCGCGCGGTCCTCGATACCCTGACTGGGATGCTCAGACTCTCCGTTGATGAAGCGCCGGTTACCTTCGCGCAGAACGTCCCACGCCTGTTTCGGGGTCAATCCGATCATGTCGTTTAGTCTGCCACCTCAAGTGCTGCTGGGCTGGTTCGACGCCAATGAGCGCGACCTGCCATGGCGCGAACCAGGGCTTTCGGGCTGGCAGATTCTCATCAGCGAGATCATGCTCCAGCAGACACCCGTGGCCCGCGTCGTCGAACCGTGGCGTGCGTGGGTCCGACGCTGGCCCGTCCCATCGGCGATGGCAGCCGCGTCGCCCGGCGACGTCCTGCGGGCGTGGGGAAAGCTCGGCTATCCGCGTCGTGCACTGCGCCTTCACGAATGCGCGCGGGTGCTCGCCGCCGATCACGACGACAGGGTCCCCGACGACGTCGCGACGATGCTCACTCTGCCGGGCATCGGCGACTACACCGCCCGGGCAGTCGCCTGTTTCGCCTACGGCCAGTCGGTTCCCGTCGTCGACACCAACGTCCGGCGCGTTCTCGCGCGTGCTGTCCACGGGCGTGCCGAACCCGGCAATCCGTCGAAGAGAGATCTCGCCGACGCCGAGGCCGTGCTGCCCCGCGATCCCGACGGCTCCTATGCGTCGTCGACGCCGCGTTTCAGCGCCGCACTGATGGAGCTCGGCGCCCTGGTCTGCACGGCGCGGAACCCCGACTGCGCGCGGTGCCCGCTGTCGTGCGCGTGGGTCGAGGCGGGCAAACCCGCCCACACCGGCCCGCCCAAGCGCGTGCAGAAGTTCGCGGGTACCGACCGTCAGGTCCGCGGACTGCTACTCGACGTTCTGCGCGGCACCGAGGGGCCGGTCGTCCGCGACCGACTCGACATCGTCTGGACAACCGACACAGCACAGCGTGACCGGGCTCTCGACTCACTTCTCGTCGACGGCCTGGTCGAAATCACCTCGGACGGCCGCTTCTGCCTGGCAGGCGAGGCGGGCTGAGCACACCCCTCGCCCAAGCGGCAGATCAGCCGGACCACGACACGGCCAGCAATATGTCGTTCGTACTCTTCAACTGAGCCCCAAGGGTTGCTAGCTTTGCCTGATGACTGAGCCGCCGAACGAATCGACGCCTTCCGAATCCAACCCGAATGAGCCATACGGGACGAACCCCACGCCGGGCCAACCCCAGTACGGACAACCCCAGTATGGCCAACCCGCACCCGGCCAACCTCAATACGGGCAACCCGACCTCAGCAAGCCCTCGACCGGCCAGCCCCCGACCGGTCAACCCCAGTACGGGCAGCCGCCGACCGGCCAGCCCCAGTACGGGCAACCCCAGTACGGGCAGCCCCAGTACGGGCAGCCTCAGTACGGGCAGCCCCAGTACGGGCAACCGCAGCCGGGTTCGGTTCCCCCCGGCAGTACGCCGCCTCCCGGCCAGTTCGGTGCCGCTCCGGGTTACCCCGCTGCCCCGGCACCCGGCGCTCCGGGCACCCCGTTCAGCGTCGGCGAAAGCTTCAGTTGGGCGTGGAGGCAGTTCAAGGCCAACCCCGGCCCGATGATTCTGCCCGGCGTGATCATGGCTCTCGTAGCACTTGTGTTCTGGTCATTGGTCGTTTGGGGTTCGTCGCTCTACACGACCACCACCACCGAAACACTCGGCGGCTCCGAATACGGCGGCACCAGCTACAGCTACGAGTCCACGTCGATCAGCTCCGGAGGACTCGCTGCATTCATCGCCATCTACATCATCGGGCTTCTGATCCTGCTGTACATCGAAGCAGCGATTCTCTCCGGCGCGGTACGTGTGGCCAACGGAGAATCCGTCGACGCCAAATCGTTCCTGGTGCCCATCCGCTTCGGCCCCGTCATCGGCACAGCAATCCTCGTCGGACTCATCACCGGCGTCGCCTCCCTGTGCATCGGTATCGGCGGCCTCATCGCGGGATTCCTCCTGCAGTTCGCTGTCCTCGCGACGATCAGTGAGGGCAAATCGCCCGGCGACGCCATCACTCGTTCGTTCAGGGTCACCACCAACAGGATCGGCGACTCGATCCTGACCCTGATCATCGTGTGGCTCACCAACCTCGTGGGCGCCCTGATCTGCGGCATCGGCCTGATCGTGTCGGCACCGCTCGCCGCGCTGTTCCAGGTACACGCGTTCCGTCGCATCGTCAACGAGCCGATCGCGCCACCCGCTCCCTGAGCGCTTACCGATACGGCAACGCAGAGAGAAACGCTTCGACGGCGCCCCGGAAGACCTCCGGGGCGTCGTCGTGTATAAGGTGACCTGCGCCGTTGACCTGGATGTGAGCGGAGTGGTCGTTGATCGACGCCATCTTCCGCATCTGTCCCTCGGGCGTCACGGTGTGCTCGGCTTCGATCAGCAGACTCGGCACCGGAACGCTGCGCCACTGATCCCAGAAGTCGCGCTGACCCCACTCCTGCGCGATCGCAGCCCAGGTTGCGAGCTGACCGTGCAACGCGCCGTCGTCGAAGGCCTCGTAGAAATACCGTCCCGCGACGTCGCCGAACATCTGCCTGGCATGTCCGAGTGAGCTGAATCGGTCCGGCCACGAGTCGAACCAGGGCGTCCACTCCGCGGTGGTGCGGCCACGGAAGTCCGGCGCCATGTCTTCGACGACGAGCGCGCTGACCAGTTCTGGGTACTCCGCGGCGGCGCACCACGCATGCAGCGCGCCCATCGAATGCCCAACCAGCACAGCGGGTCCGAGATCGATCCAGGTGAGGATCTCGGCGAGGTCGGCGACGAATCGTTCGGTCGAGACCTCCGCGGGATCGGAGATGAGCGCGGCGTCGGCTCCGGTGTGAAACGCGGCGTCGAACGTGAACACCCGGCCATACCTACGTAGCCAGGGGATCTGGCGCCGCCAGGTGCGGCCACGCCCCATGAGTCCGTGGAGTAGCACGATCGGCCCAACACCGAGCGTGTCCGTCGACTGCTGTGCATCGAGGCCCCGGTCCGGACCGCCGTGATCGAGCAGGCCCGTCTCTGCCGTCACATACCCCGCCTCGGGCGTCGAATATGCAGTCACAGTGAATGAGGTTAATCCGACGCACGGACATTCCGAACTAGGCTGAGGACATGACTGTTGTGAAGATCAACGCGATCCATGTCCCCGAGGGCTCAGGGCCCGAACTCGAGAAGCGCTTCGCACACCGCGCGCACTCGGTCGACGGCTCGAAAGGCTTCCTGGGATTCCAGCTGCTGCGGCCGGTCAAGGGCGACGACCGCTACTTCGTCGTCACGCAGTGGGAGACCGAAGAGGATTTCCAGGCATGGGCTGCCGGTCCCGCGCGCGAGGCTCATTCGGGTGAGCGCGCAAAACCCGTCGCCAGCGGCGCAGACCTTCTCGAGTTCGAGGTCGTTCTCGACGCGAAACCCGCTGCCTGACAATCCCTTTCACACCGGATAGACCATTGCCCACACGGAGAGTGTGAACATGAGCGCACAACCCATGTTCCCGCTCGGCACAGCGCTGCTGCCGGGTGAGGTGCTTCCGCTGCGGATCTTCGAACCGCGCGCGATGAGAACGACACCGAAACGTGGCGGGCCGTCGGCGACGGCGAGGCAGTCGTCGAGCATCGTTC